>JAVVFC010000050.1:0-17756 GCA_032250975.1 Longimicrobiales bacterium
GCCCGGTGACCGATACCGTCCGCAACCGATCCCGCCCCCCTCTCCGCCGAGCCGAATCATGAACGCCCTCACCTCCGCCGCGCTCGTGAGCGCCGCCCTGCTCGCGTTCGCGCCCGCGTCCGCGGCGGCACAGGCCGCCGGCGCCCCCGCGCCCGGCACCCCCGAATTCCAGGCCCTCGACATCGAAGGGCGGCTGGCCGCCATGGGGATCGAGCTCCCGGTGCCCGAGGAGAACCGCACCCGCTCCTTCGACCGGGTCGCGCAGACCGGGAACCTCGTGTTCACCTCCGGCCACGGCGCCTGCGGCAACCCCGACGTCCCCGGACGGGGCAAGGTCCCAAGCGCCGTCACCGTGGAGGAGGCCCAGCTCGCCGCCCGGCAGACCATCATCTGCATCCTGGGCTCGCTCAAGGGCTACCTGGGCGACCTGGACCGCATCACGCGCGTGGTCAAGGTCCTGGGCATGGTGAACTCCGAGCCCGACTTCACCGGGCAGTCCCAGGTCATGAACGGGGCCAGCTTCTTCCTGCAGGAGCTCTTCGGCGACGCCGGCCACCACGCGCGCTCCGCGGTGGGGATGGCGGCGCTCCCGGTGAACTTCACCGTCGAGATCGAGCTGGTGCTGGAGGTCACGGGGAACTGACGCGCGGTCGTGTTCGATGCCCCCGAGACCGAACTTCCGGCGCCGGAGGTCAGTTCGGGATCCGCGCCTTCAGCTCCTCGAAGAAGTTATGGACCAGGATCAGCTCGATGGGGCTGGCGCCGCTCACAGTTCCGAACTGCTCGGGCCGCCCCATGAGGAAGCTCTGGCCGTCAACGGAGACGTCGTACCAGCCGCGCGCATTGATGGCGGTGACGCCCGGCGGCAGGTTGAAGAGGGTGGAATGGCCCGTGACGCGGATCGTGGGATCGGTCTCGAGCTGCGCAGCAAAGAGGCTGCTGGTCGTGGCGTAGAAGATCTCCCGCCCACTCCTCGCCCAGGTCGGCGCCACCCCGGGGCCGTCGGAGATCTGCCACCGTCCCGCCTCGACGTTGGGGAAAGGCCGTACGTAGACCTGTGGCGCTCCCGTCTCATTGGACGAGTAGGCGATCCAACGCCCATCCGGCGAGATCGCGGGTCCCGTCTCGTCGAAGTTCTCGTTGGCCGCCAGCGGGATCTCACGGTCGGTGCCGATCTCCACGGCATGGATGTCTCGCGAGGGGGTGGCTTGCGTCCGGTAGACGATCCAGGCCCCGTCGGGCGACACGTCGAAGCTGACGGCGCTTCGGGCCAGCGGTTGGAGCAGCATCGGTTCCCCGGTCCCGTCGGCCCGCATGCTCCATACGCCCGCTCCCGCGGAGCCCCTGTCGGACAGGAAGTAGACCGATTGGCCGTCCGGGCTCCAGCGCGGAGCCCGGTCGGGGGCCGCCTCGAAGGTGAGTCGCGAGACCGGCCCTCCGTCGGCTTCCTTGATCCAGATGTCGCCACCGGACGCACTGTTGTCCTGGTAGGCGATGCGACTCCCGTCCGGAGACAGGCTCCACGAGGCGTTGTCGCCGGCCGGACGGAAGACAAACTCCCCATCCAGGGGCTCGATCCCGCCCGACCGCCGCACCCAGACCATCTGGGAGCCCGCGGTGCTGCTGGCCGACGCCCAGTACAGCAGCGTTCCGTTGGCGGAGAGGGTGAACATCACGTCCTGGCTGGCGCTCACGCCGACGCCCTGAACCATGGGGACCGGGTCTCCGGTCAGTTCCACCCGGTCCGCGTCGAAGGGGGCCGCCAGGATCTGGCCCTCGAGCGTGCCGAAGACGATGTGTCCCGTCGAGGTGACCCAGCTGCGCATCCCGGTCGTCAACACGCGGCGTTCACCGGTGGAGAGGGTGAAGGCCTCGAGGCGGGGAGGATTCGTGAACACGGAGAACACCCCGTGCTCACCGTCCGGCATGATCTCGAAGTAGCCCTGCTCGCCGTCCCCCTCCTCCATCCGGGTCGTCACGCGCTCCACCTCGCCCCCGCCCTCCGGTACGCGGTGGATGGTGAAGTCGCCCGCGGCATAGTAGATGTAGCCGTCGCTGCCCCAGCGGATGCAGCAGTTCGCGTCGTCCGTGAGGACACGCACGAGGCCCCCGACGAGGGGGGATACCTTCAGCGAAGACCCCTGCTGGTACGCCACCTCCGTCCCATCCGGAGAGATGACTGGATCCACCGCCGTCCCCTCCGCGCCCTGCACGGGCTGGGACGCCAGCTCGGCCCAGCGCCGCGACCAGAGCCGGGGCTGGTTCTGGTCGTCGAAGTATGTCATGACCATGGTGGACGCATCGGCGGACAGACTCAGGTACTCGCTCGGGAACTGTGCGTCCGTCACGGCCAGGGAGTAGCGTTGCACCTGGGGCTTCGGCGGTCCGGGACGGGTGAGCGCCCATCCGGCCAGGATCGTGGCCGCGGCCGCCACGACGGTGGCGACGGCGGTGGCCCGGCTCCAGCCCCGGGCCGGGGCGGCGGCTGCGCCCACGTCTCCGTATTGGAACGAGGGATCCGAAAGCGCCTGGGCGAAGTCCTGGGCGCGGGTGAAGCGATCGGCGGGCAGCCGCTCCAGCGCCTTGCGGAGCGCGGCGTCCACGTTCCGCGGGATGGAACTGCGAATCGCCGTGGCGGAGACCGGGGCGCCCTGGATGATCTTCCCCAGCACCGCCTGAGCCGTGCTGCCGATATAGGGTGGATCGCCGGTCAGCATCTCGTACAGCAGCGCCGCCAGCGAGTACGTGTCGCTGGCGGGCCCCACCAGCTGATCCCCCGTCGCCTGCTCCGGCGACATGTAGAACGGCGTGCCCACCGAGAGGCCGGTTTCCGTCAGGCGGCTTCCCCCCGCAGCCCCTACTGCGATGGCGATCCCGAAGTCCGCGACGACGGGCTGCCCGTCCTGGAGCAGGATGTTGGCGGGCTTGATGTCCCGATGGACGATACCGCGGTCGTGCGCGTGCTGCAGCGCCGCCGCCACGGCCGTGGCGATGCCGACCGCCTCGTCCACGGGAAGCTGCTTGTCCCGGTTGATGCGCTCCCGGAGCGTCTCGCCCTGGACGTACGGCATGACGTAGAAGAGGAAGGCGTCCGCCTCCCCCGAGTCGAAGAGCGGGAGGATGTGCGGGTGCTGGAGGTTCGCCGTCGTCTTGATCTCGGCCAGGAAACGCTCCGCGCCGACCACCGCCGCCAGCTCGGGCTTGAGGACCTTGAGCGCGACCTTCCGCTCGTGCTTCAGGTCGTGGGCGAGGTAGACGGTGGCCATCCCGCCTTCGCCGAGTTCGCGCTCGACGAGGTAGCGGCCCTGGAGGGCGGTATTCAGGCGCGCGATGGGGTCGGACACGGGCGGCTCGGCGAAAGGGGGAGCGGAGGGCGGGGAACTTCTCACTGGAGCCGCGCGGCTGCAAGCAAGCCTCGGGGAGAGGACCCGGTATGCGCCCCGGTCCGCCTCCGGTCCGCGTCCTCAACGTGAGTTCGATCGCGGGGCGGATCCCGACACCGTTCAGCGCCAGCGGGGAGCGCCGGCTCCCTGGAACGCGCGGGTGAGCCCCAGCGATCGGCAGGCGCGTTCGAGTTCGGAGCGCGCCCTCGCGGCGCGGGAAGCGTTCCGGGGGAGCGCCCGGTAGTCGGGACATCCGGACAGGTGGCGGGCCAGCGCGCCGCACACGGCCGGGCTCGACGCCGAGGTTCCGTCCATGGCATCATACGGCGCCGGACCTCCCTCCACCGACGGGGGGACGGTGGAGATGATCCCGACCCCGGGGGCGACACAGTCCAGCCCCTCGCCACGGCAGCTGAGGTTGCCCAGGAAGATGCCGTCGTCGCCGAACTGATCCGCCTCGTGCACAGGGTCGGGCTCCCGGTGAGCGGACCCGGAGTCGGCCGGCGCCCAGCCCCGGCGCCCGACGGCGCCCACCGCTACGGTCTCGGGGTAGCGCGCGGGCCAGGTGACGTCGCGGGTGGGTTCTCCCGCCGCCAGGCTCACGTTCCCCGCCGAGCAGATGCAGAGGGCTCCCTGCGCCAGCGCATGGAGGATTGCGTCGTGGAGCACCGTCGAGATCGTGTCCGCGGAAAAACTCAGATTGATGAGGTCCACCCGGCAGTCCACGGCCAGGGCGTGGAGGGCGAGCGCGATGTCCGCCTGGCTGGCGGCCATGTCCTGGTTGAAGATGCGGGCGGCGTACACCCGGGACCCGGGGGCGAACCCCCCGAACTCCTCCCCACGCCGTGGCCGACCGGTCAGGATGCCGCAGGCGTAGGTCCCGTGGAATCCGACGTCCGCACCCCCCGCCAGGTCCGGGCGGCCCTGGAGGAAGCTGCCAATGGACTCGACGTGGTGAAGGGCCGGGTGGGGCGCCAGTCCCGAGTCGAGGACGCCGACCCGGATGCCGGCACCGGCCTCGGGATCGAAGGCATCCACGCCCAGGAACTGGTGCCACCATCCGAGCGAGTCCCGCGCCGAGGGAAGCGCCCGGCAGCGCACCACCAGTGGGGCCCGGGGATCGGAGACCATCCGGGACCAGAAGCCGGCTGCGGGCGCGATCATGGCGAGGGACGGCCGGACTCCGGCCGGCACCGGGAGGGAGACGACGCCGTCCGGTCCGCTCACCCCTTGCAGGGGCGCGGCGCCCTCCAGGACCAGCGCTGCGGTGGCCGCGGGAAGGGGCGCGTCATCCCCCAGGACGCTGATCCGGAAGGGGACCGTTCCTGCCCCCGGCTCGCCGTCGGACGCTCCGGTGAGTGCGGCGTGTTGCGGCGGAGGCCGATGGAGGACTTCCGGCTCGACGAGGACACCGGGGTGCAGGACCCTCCGCAACGGCTCCATGTCTTCGTGCTCCGCCTCGACGATGGCCAGATGCCTCCCGAGCTCGTCTTCGGGCTCATGTCGGGAGACGATGTGGGAGACGGAGGGGATCGACGTCACAAGCGCCTCCCTGAGCGCATCGGCGGAGCGGCGGCGGTCGTCCAGGGACACGCTGCCGGCGAGCCGGTGGGAGAGTACGTAGCGGGGCATTGGGGGTCGTCCGGTTCGGGGAAGATGTGCGGGGGCGCCCCGGGTCCCGAGGGGGGAGCGCCGCCCCTCCATGGGGCTACCTTCGTCCCGCCCGCGCCAGGGTGTCGAAGTCGGCGAGCGTCCGCCCGCCGCGCAGGAAGGGGGCCTCCGGAGTCCGTCCGGCAGCGGAGACCTGCCGGCCCACCTCCTCCACCATCGCCTCGACGGTCCGCTCGGTCCGGGCGGCCCCGACCAGGAGGGCTGCCACCCAGCGCCCGTAGCTCTCCGACGGGGAGCCGAGGTCGTCCAGGCCGTCGGCGTACCCGATCCCGGGTGCGATCCGACCCGTGAGGGCGGGGATGCCTTCGGCCAGGGAGATGCCGTGCGTCTCCAGCTCGTTGCGGATCCGGCCCACCAGGGTCGCGGCGGGTTCCGCCGGCACGTAGACCACGCAACTGTCGCGTCGGCGGTAGGCGGCAGGGTGGGCGAGTACCTTGAGCACTACCGGCGCCTCCCGTTCCAGACTCCGCGCCAGGGGACCGAGAGCCCAGGACGCGTCCCGGGGGCGGAGGTTGAGGTACAGGCGGCCGATGGCGTCGGGAAGGTCTTCCCGGGTGCGACGGACGACGAAGCCCGGGGACAGGCCCAGGGAGAGGGCTGGCACGGGCAGCTCCACGCGGTCTCCCGGGCGGGCCGTGGCGAGCGTGGCGTCCGCGTCCGGAAAGAGGGCCCGGACCCCGTGGCCCTCAACCCGTGCCCCCACCGGCGATGCCTCCCGCAGGATCCAACCGGCGGAGGGCACGGAGTGGGGGACCGCCCGGAAGAGCCGGCGCACGAAGACGGTGTCGACCAGCAGCGAGCGGAGGCGCCGATACCGGAGGGGGGCGATCGGTCCGGGATCTCCACACGCATAGACGGCCAGGTAGACCAGCGTGGCCAGCTCCGCCGGGTGGTCGGCGAGGTGCCGCAGGCCGAGGACGGCGTGGACGGCCCGTCGGAGTGAGTCGAGGTCGTTCATGCCCCCCCACCGCTCAGGAGCTGCGGGCACTCGGCGATCTCCTGAGCGAGCGCGAGTGCGGTCTGATGGTGCGGCCCGAGCGCCCGGGGGGTGAGGCCCGCCTCCACCCAGCACCGCCCCGCGATCCATGCCGCCATGTGGCGCGCGACCGGAGCGGCTTCCAGGACGGGCCGGGGGGGGTGCATTCCCCACGCCGCCTCCCGGTACCCTTCCAGGAGCGCGGCCCCGGAACGGAATATGGCCCGGGGGTCCGGGAGGGCCGGCGCGGGAGCGCCGCCGGAGGCCCCGAGTGTCCAGAGGCGGGTCCACGCCAGGACACCGGCCCCGAGAAGTGCGCCCACATCCCACTCCGCGGCACCCCGGCCGCAGCACTCCCAGTCCACCAGGAGGAGGCGGGTCGGCTCGGTGTCCGACGCGTCGCCCGTGGTCGCGTTCACCGGGGAGGGCGGGGGGAGCAGGATATTGTCCGGCTTCAGATCGCCGTGGATGAGCGCAGGGGTGCCGGCCCCGGCGAGGCTGGTGTGGAAGGCGTCGTTCAGCGCGGGGACGTCCTGCACCGTGCGAATCACCTCCCGGGCGCCCGGGGTGCAGTCCGCCCAGATGCGGACGTCCACCGGGTCGAGCGTCGGAAAGGGAGACCGAGCGGGCGGGATCGCGGGCAGCCGATCCACCAGGCCGTGCAGGGACGCGAGCGCGGGACCGAGCGTGGAGAGGCCCGCCATGGTGCGCTCGAGCCCGGATGCCCCCTCCCCGGCGAGCGGGACGGCCGCTTCCACCTCGGGGAGCACGACCACATCCAGGTCGTCATCCAGCAGCACGGGGGTCAGGGCGCACGCGACGTGCGCCGCCGCGTGCCGGTAGAACCACCGCTCCGTGCCGGGGAAGGTAAGCGACTGCTTCGCGATCAGGCGCGGGCGCCCGCCACCGGAGACGAGGTACAGACGATTCCGGCCGGAGCGTTCGTGCCCGCTCACGGTCAGCGCCGCCCCGTCGTGACCCCCCCGGGCCAGGAGCCTCCTGAGCCGGATCCCGTCCAGGGGCAGCGCGGCGGAGTCGCGAAGCTGCTCGAAACGGAAGGGATCCAGCGGGACATGCTTCGTCATCATGGCGGCGGAGCGCTCAGGGGCGGATCCGTTCGGGGGGAATCCCCAGGCGCTTCGCCATGGCCGGGTCGACGGACCGGCGCGCGCAGGGCGGGACGTACAGGGTGGAGAAATCGGTCACGCCGGCCCCGGGGAGGTCCGCCAGGGCGATGCGCTCGAGGCGGGCCCCCCCGACGGGGAGCAGGGCCGCCTCGTAGAGCACGACCGGGTGGGTGGCCGGGTAGCGCTCCAGGAGGGTGTCGGTGAGTACGTGCAGGCCGTGGTCATTCCGTCGGCCCAGGAGCATGAACTCACCGATCAGCCCGATCTGCCGCAGCAGCAGGCCGCTGCTCTCGGAGAAGGGGCGCCGGCGCAGCAGGAAATCGGTGGCCTCGAAGCTCTGGCACCCGTCGCGGGCCGGATCGATGGCGAGGTCGGCGAAGAGGCAGTCCTCCGCGGAGATACCGGGCAGAAAGCGGGTCGGGATCCCCTCCCGCTCCGCCTGACCGACCAGCCGGTGTACGGGGTCGACCGAGACGGCCGGATGTCCGTCGAGCACCACGCAGACCCGCCGTCCCGTCCGGGCGGGGGCCAGGGTCCGCTCGATGGCGACGTCGATCTGGCGTTGCCACTCGGCGGCGGAGTCGAGTCCCGGCTCCTGCTCGCGGTACATGTCCAGGGGCGTCACCCGCGGATTCGCCCTCCGGACCCAGTCCGCCATCGCCGGGTTGGCGACCACGAGGAAGACGTCGTCCGCGCCCTCGATCTCGCCCCGGACCTCCGCGGTCAGGTGGCTCAGGAAGGTCATCCCCACACCGGCGACGACCAGCGAGCCACCCGACCGGGAGGTCACGGCTCAGGGGAAGGTGAGGAGGCAGGTGTCGGGATGGACCGCGGCGTCGCTCACGAAGCGGCGCATCTCGTCCACATTTCCCGTCTCCATGGCGGTGAGGGCGGACTTCAGCCTCGCCTTGTGGTCGGCGGAAACGCCGTGCCGATCCATGAAGGCGTCAGGGTCGCGGGCGAAGCTCTCCTTGAGCGACGGGTTGCCCGCCATCTCGGCAAGCATGGAGAAGAGGGGTGCCGACTGTGCGTGATCGTGCATGCGTACCTCCGTGAAGGGGGCGAGTCGCCTCGCCAGGATGGGGCCCGCCTGGCCCCCGGTGGTCAACGGATCTCGAGCTGTTCCCAACGGGACTTGGTCTGCTCCCGGAGTGATCGGAAGCGCGGATCGTCGCGCAGCGGCTCGAGGAGGGGGTCGAGGTGGAAGAGGAAGGGGTAGTTGATGAAGCCGAGGCGAATCGCGGACTGCAGGTGGGCGAGGGCGTCGTCGAGGATGCCCGCCTGGGCGCACGCCGCGGAAAGAATCCACGACGCAACCATCCCGTTGTTCGCCATGGCCACCATGTCGGGGGTGATCGCACGGCGGAGCTCATCCGGGCCACGGCACAGTCCGGCGCGCAGCACGCGAGCCGTGGGCACGGCGGGATCGTCGCCGTGGTTCACCTGCAGGGCGTCCAGCGTGGCCACAGAGGCGTCCCGGTTCCCATCGTGCGCCAGCGCCAGCGCCAGATAGACCTGGTAGATCGGACTGTCCGGGAGCACCGCGACCGTCTGGCGGTAGGCCTCCACGGCCTGGGACGTGCGTCCGTCGACCAGATGGAGCCACCCCCTGGTCCCTTGATGGACCGGTGAGAGCGGGTCGATCTCCACGAGCCGGTCCAGAAGGGAGAACGCGGTCGCGGTCTTCCCCAGGTACCCGAGCAGGACGACGAGGGTGGCGAGCCCGTCGGAGTTGGATGGATCGTGGTCGATGGCCCGCCGAAGGTGTTCCGTGGCGCGGATGATGTCCCCCGAGGCGGCCGACACCAGGCTCAGAAGGTACTCCGCCTCGGGAGACTCCGGATCGAGGGCCAACGCCCGATCCCCGTACTCCCGCGCCCGGTCGAGCGCGGTCATGCCGGCCACGCCCATGTTCGCCCGCTGGAAGTGGACCAGCCCCTTGCCGGTGAGCAGGCGCGGGTTCTCGCCCACGATGTCGATGCCCCGATCGAGCAGCTCCTCGGCGCGGTCGAAGCTTTCGGCGGTCATGTGCCACAGCTCCTGCCGGGCGCGCAGGTAGGCCTCGAAGGCATGGGGGTCCTGGATCGCCCGTGTGCGAACCTGCGCCCGGGTCGTGGGGGACAGCTTGACCTCCAGCGCGTCGAAGATGGCCAGCGCGACGCGTTCCTGGATGTCGAAGATGTCGCCGAAGCTGCCTGAAAACTTCTCCGCCCAGATCGGCTGTTCGGTCCGTCCATCGAGCAGTCGGGCGGTGACCCTCAGCTGATCCCCCTGGCGGCGTAGCCCCCCCTCGACCACGTAGCTGGCGTTGAGCATCTGCGCGACTTCGCGCGTGCTCCGATCCATCGTCTTGAGGATCGCGGACGAACTCTTGGAGATCACACGGAGCGTACGCACGCGGGAGAGGTCGGTGATGATCTCTTCGGTGAGCCCGTCCAGGAAGTGGTCGTCTTCCGTGCCACGCGCTTCGCCGACCTGCTCGAACGGCCGCACCACGATGGTGACCGGGCCCGGAGAGAGGTCGAAATGCACCACCGGAGCGTGGGCCGGAACGGACCGGTCCTGGGGGGACGGTCCCATGCGGTGCGCGATGCGCCCCAGCCTGGCCGATACCTCGCCCGCGTCCTGGATCCGGTCCTCGCGTCGCTTGGCGAGGCAGTCGTCGACCAGCTGGGAGAGCTCCGGCGGGCAGTCCGGACGGAGCTTCTCCAGAGACGGGTGCTCGCTCATGACGATGGCGCTCATCACCCGCCACTCGCTGCCATCGCCGAACAGGGAACGGCCCGTCATCATCTCGTGCATCACCACCCCGAGCGACCAGATATCGGTGGCCGGGGTGAGCGCGGCGCCATCGAGTTGCTCCGGACTCATGTAGGCGATGGTGCCGATGGCCGCGCCGTCCCGGGTAAGCCGGCGGTCTTCGACCTTGGCGATCCCGAAGTCGAGGATCTTGGTGACGCCGTCCTCGGTGAGCATGAGGTTCGCGGGTTTGATGTCGCGGTGGAGGATGCCCCGCTCGTGGGCCCTGCCCAGTCCGGCGCTGATCTGGCTGGCGATGGCAACCGCCTCCGGGGTCGGCAGCGGTCCCCGGCGGATCCGCGTCTGGAGGGTCTCCCCCGCGTAATAGGCCATGGCGATGTAGAGGCGTTCGTCGTCGGTCGCGCCGATTTCGAAGATCGTGCAGACGTTGGGGTGGTCCAGCCGGGAGAGGATCTGCGCCTCGTGCATGAAGCGCGCCCGCGCCTCCTCGTCCTGGACCAGATGGTGCGACAGGCACTTCAGCGCCACGTCCCTGCCGAGCCGGGTGTCCTCCGCCCGGTACACGACGCCGCCGGCCCCGCTGCCGAGTGGAGAGAGGACACGGTATCCGGGGATCTCTGGCACCGGAGACGTCGGGGGAAGGGGAGTGCCGGATGGCATGGGAAGGGGTTGGGAGCCCTGGCTGGATCGGCGGAGGGCCCGGGGTGGCCCGCCTTGGCATCGTGAAGCAATCCTCAGACTAGGTTCCCGAGCCGGCCCGCGGCAAGCGCGATGAGGCGCGAGCGGGTGGCGCACGAACGTGTGGAGCGCGTGCGAGGCCCACGTGTCCCGCACGTTCGCTCACGCGCAGGTTGGCGGCCATGAACGAGCCCGCGGAGCGCCTCAGGGACGCCCTTTCCGGTTGCTACACCCTCCTTCACCCCCTCGGGGAGGGCGGCATGGCGACCGTGTTCCTGGCCGACGACCGCGAACCTGCACCATCCCCACATCCTGCCCCTCTTCGACTCGGGGGAGGCCGACCGCTTCCTCGTCTACGTGATGCCCTACGTGGAGGGTGCGGCGCTGACCCCCGCGCCCGTCCGGGCACCGGCGCGCCCGCCGGCGCCCCCGCCCGAAACGCCGCCCGCTACAGCTCCACCGCCTCCGCGCTCGCCTCCCACAGCCGGCGGCCCAGGGCCTCGTCCCGGGCCAGCGGCGCCGGCTCCTCGCGCTCCCGCTTCCGGAAGTAGCCGCCCGCCGCCTCGGCCGCCTCGGCGTCCGTCACCAGTCGCGCCACCGCGTCGCCCCCCACCTCGGGCGTGTCCATGAAGGGCTTCAGAAAGCCGACCATCCACATCGCGAAGGTCCGGTTCCGGTCCCAGATCGCGGTGGAGAGCACCCCCGGGTGCACCGCGAAGGCCAGCATTCCGTCGGGTCCCCATCGGCGGTGGAGTTCCCGGGTGAAGAGCACCTGGGCGAGCTTCGAATCGGCGTAGGCACGCCACCCGTTGTACGGCCCCTCGCCCCGCAGGATCTCCCCGACCGGCCGGCGGTCCAGCCGCCCCGCCCGGTGCCCCCCCGAGCTCACGTTCACCACGCGCGCCTCCGGCCGCCGGAGCCGCCGCTCCAGCAGGAGCGTCAGCAGGAAGTGCGAGAGGTGGTTCACGGCCAACGTGCGCTCGAACCCGTCCTCGGTCCGCTCCAGCGGCGCCCGGTACAGCCCCGCGTTGTTCACCAGGGCTCCCAGTTCCCGCCCGTCCCGCGCCAGCAGGGCATCCAGCCGGCCGGCCAACTCCCGCACCTGCGACAGCGAATCCAGCGCGCACCCCTCCACGAGCAGCTCCGCGCCCGGCGTCTCCTGCAGGATCCGCTGCCGCGCCGCCTCCCCCCGGTCCCGGCTCCGGCACACCATCACCACCGCGCGGCCTTCCCGGGCCAGGATCCGGGTCGCCTCGAACCCCACCCCGGAATTCGCCCCCGTCACGACCGCGAACGACCGATGCGTCATGGCGTCCGGGCGTCCGGGCTCGCGTGGCTCGCCGGCCCCTGCCGTCCGTTCAGCTCATCGGACAGGGCAGGGGTCGATATGCGGTGACCCACCCAGAAGCTGCCGAACTCGCCGTAGACCGACGTTACCTCGTCGTAGCGCATCTCGGTGACCAGCTCCTTGAAGTGGAGCGGATCGGCGGAGAAGAGCGTCACCGCCCACTCCCAGTCGTCCAGGCCGACGGAGCCGGAGATGATCTGGGACACCTTGCCGGCATAGCCCCGGCCGGTCGTGCCGTGCTCCTGCATGAGCCGCGCCCGGTCCTCCAGGGGGAGGGTGTACCAGTTCTGTCCCACGTTGCGCCGCTTGTTCATGGGGTAGAAGCAGACGAAGGGCATGCCCTCGGGCTGTCGGGGGTGCAGGCGGCGTCGGGTGTACGCCTTCCTCCCCTCCTCCCGGAGGAGTTCGTCCACCCGGGTCTGCCACGTCCCGGATGGAATCTCGATCCCGTCCGAGCGGGCCTGCTCCACCAGCGCCCGGGTGTGGCCGTAGAGGCCGAGTTCCACCACCGAGACGTAATCGCCGCCGACCGCCAGGTCCCGGCTGGCGGGGTGGAGGCGCAGCGCGCGCTCGACGGCGCCCAGCGCGTCCAGGGTGGGGCGGAAGTGGAGGAGCATGTAGTCGCTGCCGCCGCCGACCAGGCGGTAGAGGCCGCTCCACCCCTCCTCTCCGAGGTCCTCCCAGGCGGCGAGCTGGTCGGTGAGCCCCTCCAGGCGCCGGGTGCGCGCCTCCGGGTCCGTATCCGGCTCCGCGGGAAGCAGATCCACGAACTGCGTGAGGAGGTACCACCCGTGCAGCGCGAGCGGGGGGAGGATCCGGTCTGTCATGTCGGTCATTAGGCTTTGGTTGAGAGGCGACGGGTGCGGCCGGGCGCGCGCAGCACCCGGCCCAGCAGGGCGACGATGCCGGCCAGCGCCCACCCCCGCGCGAGGAGGACCGTCACGCTGCCGCGATCCACCCCGGCGTCATCGGACCGGAGCGCCGAGAGCGGCCTCCAGTTCGGCAAACCAGCCCACGACGGCCAGGCGCCGGGAAGGCTCCGCCGGCTCCACGTCCGCACCGTCCGGCTCCCGGCCGGCGCCCGCGATCACGATGCGGTCCCCCGCGGGGTGCAGGTCCCAGGTGGCCTCGTCGTAGTCCCCGACCAGCAGCACCTCCGTCGCGCCCACCTGGAACTGCGGGCTGGTCCGCACGGCGGTGGCGACCAGACTGTCCAGCCCGCTCCCGGTCTTCCAGTAGAAGATCCGGTCACCGGCGCGGCTCCACCGGGGGCGGTCGCCCCCGCCGCGCGAGATCCGGATGGGAGCCCCCGGGTCGGGGTAGGACCGCACCACGATCTCGTTGTTCACCCCCACGGCCTCGCTGGAGAGGAAGGCGGCCCAGCGTCCGTCCGGGGAGAGGGCCGTGGACCCCAGGTCGCCGTCGATGTTCAGGTAGGTGCGCACCGAACCCGGGTTGTCCGCGTCCGCCATCAGCAGGTCGCTGGACCCGGTATTCGGTCCGCCGGTGTGGAGGACGTGGCCCTGCGGGTCCCACGCGTACGGGACGTCCTGCCCGTCCTGCTCGAGCAGCCGCGTGACCTCGCCCGTGGCCAGGTCCACCGTGTGGAGGTCCCCCGAGAGGATCGCACCGAGTCCGGCGGCGTCCGGCCCGAGAGTGGCCTGCGCGTCCAGGTAGGCGATGCGGCGTCCATCCGGGGACCACACGGGGAACGCCTGCGTGCCCTCGAAGGTCAGGCGATCCGTCGCCGTCTGCAGCTCGACGTTGTAGACGTAGAGGCTGGTACGGCCGCTGCGCTCTCCCGGCTCCAGGGCCGCGAAGGCAAGCGAGCGGCCGTCCGGCGACCAGCGCACGTTGCGGTAGCGTCGATCCCGGATCCCGACCTCCGTAACCGTGCCCGCGAAGTCCACGATCTGCAGGCTCTGCTGGGGGCTGGACGCGCCGGCGCCCGATCCCCCGGTGATGTAGACGAGGGTGCCGTTGTCCGAGACGCTCACGGCCGGGGCGAAGGAGGCGGACACCAGGAGGCCGGCGAGGACCGGCACCGGATCGAGCACGTACTTCTCGGCGTCGAGGTCGAAGCGGCCGCCCCAGACCGTCCCCTCGGTGTCGACGTAGATCAGGTACCCATTGGAGAGGTGGCGCGCCCAGATCGCACCCTGGACCAGGGGCCGCGCGGAGCCGGTCTCCATGTCGAGGATCATGACGCTGTTGTTGTCGGCCACGGTGAAGAGGAGCGAGGCGCCCCCCGGGAGCCGCTGCGGGTGGGCGAGGAACGAGCCCTCCCCGTTGAACACCAGCTCGGCCTCCCCACCCCCCTCCGGGACCCGCTGTATCGCGGCCGTTGCCGAGAGGCTGCGGGTGCCGAAGTAGATGTACCCGTCCCCCTCCCAGGCGAGCGTGATCGGGTTGGGCCCCGCCTCGGCGGACCAGAGGGCGCGTACCGTGCCGCCGGTGGACGGGATCCGGTAGATCGTTCCCGCCGCGTCGAGGAAGGCGATGTCGTGCCCGTCCGGGGAGAACGCCATGGCCACGGCGGCCTCCGTTCCGGCCATGTGCAGGAACACGTCGTCGGACGCGGAGCGGGTGAAGATCCCGTCGAGGAAGCCCCGGTCCCCGACGAAGGCGAACTGGTTTCCGTCCGGAGAGACGTGGATCAGGTTCGGGAATTCCAGGGTCAGTTCCCCGATGTCGAGGCTGAGCCGCGTGGTCGGAACCCCCGCGGAATCGACCGGGGCACCCCCCCGGAAGAGCACCGCCCCCAGGGCCATCCCGGCTCCGGCCACGACCGGCAACAGCCAGGGGAGGGTGCGGCGCCCGGCGGGCGCCGGAACCCGTCGGGAGGCTCGGGGCGCGGCGACCGACAGCGTCGGCTCGTAGGAGAATCCGGGATCGGCGAGCGCCTCGACGAATGACCGGGCGTCGGGAAAGCGGTCCGCCGGCAGCTTCTCCAGGCTCTTGGCCAGGGCGTCACGGACGTGGGCGGGCACGGAGCGGCGGACGTCGGTGACGGGGCGCGGAGTCTCCGTGAGGATCCGCATGAGGACCGCCTGCGCGCTCGGTCCGGTGTGGGGCGGGTCCCCGGCCAGCATCTCGTACAGCACGCAGGCCAGTGCGTAGGTGTCGGAGCGGGGATCCACGTCCCGGTCCGCGCTCGCCTGCTCAGGGCTCATGTAGTGGGGCGTGCCCACGCTCATCCCCGTCTCGGTCAGGCGGCCTCCGCCGGCGGCGCTGATCGCCAGCGCAATCCCGAAGTCGGCCACCACGGGCTGGCCGGCGTGCAGCAGGATGTTGGCGGGCTTGATGTCCCGATGGACGACCCCGCGCTCGTGCGCGTACTGGAGGGCGCTCCCGACCGCCACCGCGAGGGCCACCGCCTCGTCGACGGGCAGCTGGCCTTCGCGGTCGAGGCGGTCCCGCAGGGACTCCCCCTCTACGAAGGGCATGACGTAGTAGAGAAAGGTGTCGGCCTCGCCCGAGTCGAAGAGGGGGAGGATGTGCGGGTGCTGCAGGGCGGCCGTGGTCCGGATCTCGGCCACGAACCGCTCGCCGCCGATCACCGCGGCCAGCTCCGGCCGGAGCACCTTGATGGCGACCTGCCGGTCGTGCTTCAGGTCGCGGGCCAGGTAGACCGTGGCCATCCCGCCCGCCCCCAGGGTGCGCTCGATCCGGTACCGGTCGGCCAGCGCCTCGACAAGGCGCTCGGGGATGACGGGTGGGGGCCCGGGGTCGTGGCTCATCGCGGGAGGGGCTCGTGAAGCGGGAGGGGGGATCCCTGACAGTCGTGCCTCCGGGCCTCCGGGCGCAACCCGCTTCTCCCGGCGAGCGCCCCCCCCGGCGCGGGGGCCGGGCCCGGGGGGGGCGCGGGCGTCGCCCGCCGCCTATCCATCGCCCCGCTCCTGCAGCGGGAGGCCCTCCAGCACCTCGTCCAGGCGGGATTTCAGCTCCTCCATCTGTGCCCGCCCCAGCCGCTGGCCCACGTAGGCGGCCAGGTGGATCAGGCCCAGCACGGGGATCCCGGCCCAGACCGCCCAGAGCCCCCACGCACGCTCGTTGGAGGCCCACTGCACGTAGCCCAGGGTGGCCCCGAAGAGGATGAGGAAGACCACCAGCGCATAGAGGAACATGAAGAAGGTCCAGACCCCCGGCCTGGGCGCGAAGCGTCCGAAGATGCTCGAGCCCTCGTGCTCGTGGTCCAGCCGCAGCGAGAGGTGCGGCGTCCAGATCCGCTGTTCGGGATCGGGGAGGTGGATCTCGCACCACCGGCCCTTCCCCCGCCAGCAGTCCCGGGAGCGCGAGGCCTCGAGCCGGGCGCGCAGGCGCTCGATGGCCTCCTCGCGCGGCAGGTCCAGGCGCAGCGTGAAGGTGGGCCGGAGCCGGGTGGCGTCGGGTCGGGCCGGGTCGCTCATGGGGAGGGTGCGGCCGGCGGCGGGCGGTCGGGCGGCGTCACGGCAGGATGGCGGCCAGGCGGGCCTCCGCCACCGTGAGCAGAAGGGCTCGCTGGATGGCCAGGTAGCCGTCGCGGTTCACCCAGTACTCCTCGGGAGCATGCCCGTGGCCGCCCTCGCCGCCCCGGCCGATGGTGACCGCCGGCACCCCCGCGGCGATGGGGATGTTGCTGTTGGTGGAGGCGATGCCGAGCGACGGCGCCTCACCGAAGACGCGCGTGGTCGCCAGCGCCCGCTGCACGAGCGCCTCGGAGGCGGGCGTCTCGCCCGAGGGTCGGTCTCCGATCTTCTCCAGCTGCAGCCGCACCGGCTCGCCCTCCCGCCGCAGGGCGTTCTCTTCCGCGACCGCCCGCTCCATGGCGGCCACGAACGCCGCCTCGATGCGCCCCAGGCTCCGCGGACTCTCGGAGCGCATGTCCACCTCCATCCACGCCTCGAAGGGGATGGAGTTGACCGAGGTGCCGCCGCCGATGCGCCCCACGTTGTACGAGGTGCGGGGGCCGCGCCGGGTCAGGGTGTCGGCGGCGTCCTGGAAGTGCCGCACCGCGCGCCCGAGCGCGTGCGCCGGGTTGGCCAGGCCGAAGGCGCCCCAGGAGTGACCGCCCGGACCCACGAAGGCGGCCCGGTAGCGCACGCTCCCCAGCCCCTGGTTCACCACCCGGTCGATCCCGCCGCCGTCCACCTCGATCCAGGCGTGGATGGGGTCGGCGCCCTCCCGGAAGAGGTGCTTCATGCCGCGCAGGTCGCCCAGCCCCTCCTCGCCCACCGTCCCGATGAAGAGCAGGTCGTCCTCCGTCTCGACGCCGGCCTCCTCGAGCGCCCGCAGCACGGTGAGCACCACCACCAGCCCGCGCGTGTCATCGCCCACCCCCGGCGCGAAGAGGGTGTCGCCCCGCTGACGCACCGTCACGTCCGTCCCCTCGGGGAAGACCGTGTCCAGGTGCCCGCCCAGCGCGATGGTGCGCCCGCCCCGGAGCCCGCGCCGCAGCCCGATGACGTTGCCTTCGGCGTCCGTCCAGACCGAGTCGGCCCCCAGCTCGCGCAGCAGCTCGCCGAAGCGCCGGCCGCGCACCTCCTCCAGGAAGGGGGGCGCAGGGATCTGGGTCAGCTCGATGGTGCGCTCCAGCGACCAGTCGTCCAACGCCTCCACCCGCTCGAGTGCGCGGCGCACCGCGGTCGCCTGCAGGAGCGCATCGACATCGGCCTGCACCGCCGGGTCCACCGCGGCGCCCCCCGCTCCCTGGGCGGCGGTGGCGGCCGGGGCCAGGACCGGAAGGGTGGTGGCGAGAAGGAGGACGCTCAGCAGGCGGATGGGGGGCGTGGATCCAGTCATGGTTCCCGGGCTCGGCAGGGGACAGGAAGGGG
>JAVVFC010000051.1:0-17614 GCA_032250975.1 Longimicrobiales bacterium
ACCGTATCCGGCTTCACCCGGCTCGGGCGCCAAAGCGGTATACCGAGGCTGCGCCGACGACGACGAACAGAGCGAGTTCCGGACCCACTGGCGGAATGCGGGGGGCGGCGCGCAACCCCCGCGCTCGCCCCCCGCCACGGCCGCCCTTGGGCCGTCCGCCGCCTCAGTTGATGCGCAGCGCGTCGATCATGGCGTCCGGCAGCCCCAGCATGAGCTCCGCGATGGTGAGGGCCCGGATGGTGCCGGCCTGGTGCACGGTCCCGTCGATGCGCGCGTAGAGGGCGAAGGCCGGCTGGTCGTGGTCCACCACGAACCCCAGCTCCTCGATCCCCCGCATGACCAGGAGCCCGTCCTGGAGGTCGTCCCGCACCTCCTCGAAGAGGTCCCGCTCGTTCACGGTGTCGTAGACGTCCTGGAGCTGGATCTTCAGATCCGAGGTCTCCTGGATCCGGTAGACGTTGTTGGCCGCCTCGATGAGCCGGTTGGCCTGGTCGTCGGAGAGAATCCGGCGCGTGACGGTGGTGGAGTAGAGCGTGGTGCCGAAGATGGGGTCCTTGTAGGTGTAGGTGAAGGTGAAGATCTTGCGCGCCGCCATCTCCCGGAGCTCCCGCTCCAGGACCGTCCGGGTGGTGGCGTTGTCGGTGGCGTTCTGGGCGGCCGCCTTCAGCTGGGCCAGCTGGTCGTAGTAGACGTTGTCCGCCGCCCGGATCTTGGAGCGGAAGTCGCTCTCCCAGACCTTCCCGTCCTGGGACGCGATGGCGGAGTTCACCCCGGCGGTGAGACGGGCCACCCCTTCGTCCACCCACCGGGGAAGGTCGTCCCGGAGGCCCCGGAGGCTCAGCTCGAACTCGTACTCGCCGGTGGCCGCCTGCAGGTCGTTCCAGGCCTGCTCGGCCTCCTCGATGCGCGGGAGCACCTCGTCGTTCACCGCGCCGGCGATCTCATCCAGGAGCTGCTGCGGGGGCTGGAAGTAGACCCGGGTGTTGGCCTCGGTGACCCGGCCGCCCAGGGCGTACTCGACGTCGCCGGATACGACCCGCCCCTCCAGGAGCATCCCGTCGTTGCTCAGGTTGAAGACGCCGGTCATGCTCTCCTCGCCGTCGGGGAACACCCACCCGTAGGTCCCCTCGAGGCCCACCTCGAAGTTCCCCTCGCTGGTGACGTAGGCCAGCGCGTCCAGCGAAGTGGTGGGCTTGGCGGGAATGAAGCCGGGCCACCAGGAGAAGTCCGCGGTGGCGCCTGCGGCGTAGGCGTACCCGTTGAACACGTCCTGCACGCTGGCCTCGGCCCACACCCCGCCGCTGGCGGAGGCGATGGGCAGGGCGATCCCCACCATGTCCTTGATCCCCAGGTCGAACTCCAGGGCGCCGTTGAAGCCCTGGCGGTACCCGGCCCGGAGGTCCGAGGCCAGCGGATCGGCGGTGTTCATGTGGACCTCGGTGTACTCGTTGTCCACCACCACACCGCTCACGGAGAAGACCTTGAAGATGGTCACGCTGCCGTTGCGGATGGAGCCGCCGTCGAAGGCCCCGAAGTCCTGCACCGCCACCGGGTGATCCGGCCGGAAGGGGATGCGCTGCTTGAGCGACCACCCCGTGCCGATGCTCCCCAGGAGGTCCTGTTCGCCGTAGACGTAGTACATGGGGTCGGTGTAGTCGACCACCATGAGGGCCCGGCCCCCGATGGGCGCTTTCACCGACACGGGTTTGGTGGCGTTCTCGCCCGTCTCGCCGGTGGCCACGTTCATCTTCAGCTGGGCCTGGAAGTCGAAGATGAAGTAGTCCGTGTCGTCCCTGAGGAGGATGCCCAGGTCCCGGTTCTGGTTCAGCCAGGCGCCGGGGAAGAATCCCACGTCGGCCCGCACCGGATCCTCGATCTCGATGCGCTCGTGGGGGGAAGCGATCTCCGCCGTTCCGCTGATGCTCCGCACCCGGCCCTGGTCGTCGAAGCGGACGTGCAGGTCCGCGTTCACGAAGCGGACCTCACTGGTGTCGCTGGTGGCCATGGCGAGCTCGCCCACCACCGTGTATCCGTCCGCCGTCTCCACCACCGTGCCGGAGGGCTCCAGGTCGTCCCGGGTCACGCTGGTGGCCGGGAGTTGGCCGATGGGAGTGAGGGTGTCCGCGGGGGGGTCGCCGTCGTTGTCGTCCACCGGGTTGGGGCCGGTGGCGCTGTCTCCGCACGCGCCCAGGGCGAGTCCGCCCCAGAGGGCCAGGGCCAGAGTGAGGGCGCGGGTCCGGTATGGGAGAGTCCGGAATTCCATGGTGCCTCCAGGGAGTGGCGGCCCGCACCATCCGGCGGGCCATCGGTGCCTTCACTCCCTAAGGCGGAAGATCCCTCCCGATTCCCTCACGGGCGGCCCGCAGCCACGCCAGCCGCTCCTGATTCCGGGCCCGGAGGGGGTCCCCGGGCGCCATCTCCGCCTCCATGATCTCGGCGGCACGTGCCAGCTCGGCCTCCGCCTCGTCCCACCGCCCCAGGAGGGTCAGGGCGGCGCCCAGGGTGGAGCGGGACAGGGCCACGTCCTCGCTCCCGGGTCCCATCTCCCGGAGGCGGGTCTCCAGCGCCTTCCGGGCCAGGCTGTCGGCCTCCGCCCCGCGACCCGTGGCCACCAGCCAGTCGGCGTAGGACGTCTGGGCGTGGGCCGTCATGGTGTGGTCGGGGCCCCGCAGCTCCAGGATGAGGTCCAGCCCCTGGCGCAGGTAGCCGCCCGCCCGCTCCAGGTCCCCCGCCCACAGGTGGTAGTCCCCCACCGCCGTGAGGTCCGTGGCCACCCAGTGGTGCTCGTCGCCCAACTGCCTGCGGTCCAGCTCCAGGACCCGGGTCTGCATCTCGGCGGCCCGGGCGGCGTCCCCCCGCCGCCAGACCAGGGTGGCCAGGTTGTTCAGGCCGGTGGTCACGGCGGGGCTCTCGTCGCCGAAGACCCGTCGGTTGATCTCCAGCGATTCCTGAAGGTTCGCCTCCGCCTCCGCCAGGAGCCCCACGTTCCCCTGCAGGTTGGCCAGGTTGTTCAGCGACGTGGCCAGCAGGCTCGGGTCCTGGGAGCGCCGGCGCTCCGCCACCACCTCCTCCTGGAGCTCCAGCCCGTCCCGGTTGCGTCCCAGGTCGAGGTAGACCGTCGACAACCCTTCCTTCCAGGTGGTGACCCACCCGCCCTCCTCCCCCACCAGCTCGGGCGCCCAGGCCAGGAGGTCGTTGAAGAGGGCCTCGGCGTCGTTGAGCCGCCCCTGGTCGCCGGCGAGGCGGGCGAGGTGGCCCAGCGTCACCGCCACCTGCGGATGACGCTCCCCGTAGAGCTCCCGCCGGAGGGTCAGCGCCGCCTCGAGCTGGGTCCGGGCACGCGCCAGGCGTCCCCAGTCCAGCAGGAGGATGCCGTGGTTGGAGAGGGTGGTGGCCCGGAGCTCCGGCCGGGGCTCCACGGGGTCGTCCAGGATGGCCAGCGCCTCCTGGAAGAGGGAGTCCCCCTCCTCGAAGCGGCCCACGTCTCCGGCCACCAGCGCCAGCAATGACAGGTCCGCCGCCAGATCCGGATGGTTCGGCGGGAGGCCGGCCCGCCTCAGCTTCAGGGAGCGGACCAGGAGGGACTCGGCCCGCTGGAAGTCGCTCCCCTGGGCCGCCGGGCCAGCCAGCTCCGAGAGTCCCCGGGCCACCTCCAGGGAGCCGGGGCCGTAGGCGGACTCCCTGGCCTGCAGGGCCCGCTGGAAGACGGCGGTGGCGCTGTCCAGGGCCCCCAGGTTCTCGTAGACGTCCCCCACGGCGGTGAGGATCTCCGCCTGGATCTCCGGCTGGCCCGCCAGCTCCGCCTCCAGGCGGGCGGTGCCCCGGCCCAGGAGCTCCAGCGCCGAGATGTCCGGGTTCGCCGACACGAAGGGGTCGGCCCCCCGGAAGAGGTCCGACATGAAGTCCAGGGTGCGGGTGGCCCGCTCCGCCTGCTCCCGCGCCACGTCGCGTTCCCGGGCCAGGCGGTCCAGGAAGAGTCCGGCCTGGGTGGCCAGCAGGAGGACGGCCACGCCGGCCACCGCCACGCCGCCCCGATTCCGGGCGACGAACTTCCGGGCCCGGTACCCCGCCGTGGGGCGCCGGGCGGTGATGGGCCGCCCCGTCAGGAACCGCTTGAGGTCGTCCGCCAGGGCGGCCACCGAATCGTACCGTTCCGCCGAATCGCGGCGGAGGGCCTTGAGCACCACCGTGTCCAGGTCCCCCTCCAGGCGCCGATCTCCGGCCGCCGCGCTGGGCGCCGGTGGATCCCGCTCCAGCACCTCCCGCACCAGGGCGGTGGGCGTCGTGTCCGCCTCCCGGGGGTGGACGCCCGCCAGGAGCTGGTAGAGGACCAGGCCCAGGGAATAGACGTCGGAGGGCGTGGCGGCGGGGTGCCCCAGGAGTTGCTCGGGGCTGGCGAAGCGCGGGGTCATGAGGCGCGTTTCGGTGAGGGATGCCGCGGCGTCCGCGTCCCCCCCGTCTCCCTCCACCAGCTTGGCGATCCCGAAGTCCAGGAGCTTCGGGACCCCGTCCGGGGTCACCAGGATGTTGGCGGGCTTCAGGTCCCGGTGCACCACCAGGTTGCGGTGCGCGTAGTTCACCGCGTCGCACACCGCCAGGAAGAGCCAGATCCGGTCCTCCAGCTCCAGGGCGCGGTCCCGCACGTGGACGTCCAGGGGGACCCCCTCCACGTACTCCATGATGACGTAGGGCACCCCGTCGGCCGTGGCGCCGCCGTCGAGGATCCGGGCGATGTTCGGGTGCTCCAGCCCCGCCAGGATCCGGCGCTCCCGGCGGAACCGATCCACCCGCTCCGGGCTGAAGAGAGCTCCCGGAAGGACCTTCACCGCGGCCGTCTGCTGGAAGTTCCCGTCCACCCGGACCGCCCGGTAGACCACGCCCATTCCGCCGCGGCCGATCTCCTCCTCCAGGCGGTAGGGGCCGAGGCGGCTGCCCACGGCCGTGGAGCCGGTGGAGGTCATGAGGTCCCGGGCCACCCCCTGTACCGCGGACATCCCCCCGTCCCAGGGCTCCCCGGCTGCCGCCAGGAGGCTCTCCACCTCCCGGCGGAGGGCCTCGTCCCCGGCGCAGGCCTCCCGCAGAAAGGCGTCCCGCTCCCCGGCGGGGCGTTCCAGGGCCCCGGAGAAGAGGGCCTCCACCCGAGCCCACCGGTCCGGCGGCAGGGGCGCGTGCGTCATGTCAGCTCCCGGGCCAGCCATGCCTTGGCCAGGCGCAGGTCACGGTCCACGGTGGCGGGGGAGATCCCCAGCGCCCGGGCCGTCTCTTCGTAGGTGAGCCCGCCGAAGATGTGGGCCTCGATGACCCGGGCCTTCCGTTCGTCCTGCGCCTCCAGGCGTTCCAGCGCCTCGTGGAGCGCCAGCACGTCGGCGTCCCGGCGCTGGTCCGCCAACTCCACCGTGAGGGTGTCGATGGATACGGGGTCCGAGGCGCCGCCCCGCTTTTCCGCCATGCGGGCCCGGGCGTAGTCGACCAGGATGCGGCGCATGGTGCGGGCCGCCAGCGCGAAGAAGTGGGCCCGGTCCTGCCACCGGAGTCCCGCGTCGGCGATGCGGGCGTACGCCTCGTGGACCAGGGCGGTGGTCTGCAGGGTGTGTCCGGTGCGCTCCCCCTCCAGACGCCGGTGGGCCACCCCCCGGAGCTGGTCGTAGACCAGGGGCATGAGCCGGTCCAGCGCCCCCTCGTCCCCGTCGCTCCATCGGCGCAGGAGGAGGGTGACGTCATCGCCCGGTGGGGAGCCGGCGCCGGAGACTGAGTCGGGCATGAGGACACCTGGTGGGAGGGGACCCGCGTCCCTCCAACCTTTCACGCAAAGTCGCACACCGTCCACCCTTCCCCGCCCGGACCGGTCCGGCCACGGGCCGCCCGCGCGGCGCAGCGCCATCCAGGCGGCCAAGGTCACACAGGGGATGCGCGTCGCGCCCCGGGGGGGCGGAGGGGCGGCCGGGACCGGGTTCATGGAGCGGGGGCGGAGATTGGTCGCATGGGGCGGGCGCACACCCACCCCCTCGACCTCCAGAGCGGGGGGGGCCGCCGGATTCCCTCACGCGGGGTGGCGGCGCTTGCCAGGGCCGCGTCCTGTGCCACATGCTGAAGAAGCCCGATCCACCCCTCCCGGCGTGCGCCGGACAGCCACGGCGGTAGCGTTTTGATCTCTCTCCCCGGATGGCTCCATGGGCGGCGAATCCCCCGGTCGGGCGTCGTCGTGGGCGGCCTGGCGCTGCTGGCCGGCGGGGCGGGGCTGGTCCTGTGGTTGTCCGCTCCGGGCTTCCTGGAGCCGCCGGCCCCGGAGATGGTGGCCGACGACGAGCCTCCCCCGGCGCCGCCCCCGAGCTCCCTCTCGGCGCCCATGGGGATTCCCCTGTCGCGCCTGGTGGCGCTGCTGAACGACGCGATCCCCCGGACCTTCGGGAGCATGGACGAGCGCCGGGAACTCCCGGGCCGGGACCGCACCGAGCTGGCCTTCACGCTGGAACGCTTCCCGGTGCGGGCGCGGATGGACGGCGCGGTGGTCCGGGTGGAGGGCGTCATCGAGTACGGGCTCCGGGCCTACTACGACCCGCCCCTCCTGCCGGAGGTGAGCGGGTCGTGCGGCACGGGGGACGACGAGAAGAGGCGGCTTCGCATCGTCCTCGAGGCGCCCCTGAGTCTCACGGAGGAGTGGCGGCTGGCGGCCCGGTCGCGTCTGGTCACCGTTGCGCCTCCCACGGACGAAGAGCGAGACCGGTGCCGGGTGACCTTCCTGGGGATCGACCTGACGGACCGCGTCGTGGAGGGCGCCCGGGAGTTCCTGGAGGAGCAGGAGCGCACGGTGGACTCCATCGCGGCCTCCCTGGACCTGCGGCCGTCCTTCGAGGGATGGTGGGAAACGCTCCGGGAGCCCGTGGAACTGACGGACTCGGTCTGGCTCGTCCTGGGGCCGGACTCCATCCGCCGGGGTCCCCTGCGGGGAGCCGGGGATTCGGTCTGGGTGGACCTCGCCCTGGACGCCCGGCCCACGGTGGTCATCGGGCCGCGGCCCGTGGCGGATACCACGCCCCTCCCCTCCCTGGTCGCCGGCCAGGTCCGGCCCGGACTGGACGTGCTGGTGGAGGGGATCGTGGACTACGGCACGGCCAGCCGCATGCTTCTGGACGAGCTTCAGGGGGTGGAGCTGGAGCACGAGGGGCGGCGCGTGACGGTGGATTCCCTCCGGGTGTTCGGGATCGGCGGGGGGCGGGTGGCGCTGGACGTGGTGGTGTCCGGGGACCTCTCGGCCCGGCTGTACTTCACCGGGACCCCGGCGCTGGATCCCGTGAGCCAGGTGATCTCCGTGCCGGACGTGGACTTCGACGTGGCCACCCGGGACGTGGTGCTGGCGGCGGCCTCCTGGATCCGCCAGCAGGGCCTCCGGCAGCTTCTCCGGCAGCGGGCCCAATGGCCGGCGGCGCCCGCCACCCAGTGGCTCGCCACGTGGCTGGACCGGGGGATCAACCGGGAGATCTCCGACGACCTGGGGGTGGAGGGGGAGGTGCTCTCCGTCATCCCCCGGTCCGTCCACGCCCTGCGGGACCACCTCCTGGTGCGGGTGGCCGCCCGGGCCGAGGCGCGGGTGTACGTGCGGGAGCGATAGCGGGGCTCTCAGAGGCTACGGTCACCCGCTGCGAGCACGTCCCGCACGCTACAGACATGGGACCCGCCAACCTTTATGTTTCAGATATGTTTCAGAAGGCTGTCCGGCGAGCTGTCCGCCACCGAGATGCACGATGATCGATCGCATCGTGGTACCGCTCGATGGCTCGATCGAGGCTGAGGCTGCCATCCCGGTCACCCTCGGACTCGCGCGGGCCTTTGATTCGGAGGTGATCCTCCTCCGGGTGGTGGAGGGAGACCACCGCACCGGCTCGCCCTGGACCGATCCGCTGTCCTGGCGCCTGGCGCGTACCGAGGCCATGAGCTACCTGCGGGCAGTGAAGCCCCGCTTCGCCGAAGCGGCGAAATCGGTGGACCTGGACGTGGGCGCGGGACCGGCCGCCGAGGAGATCCTGGAGACGGTCCGGACGCGGGATGCCGACGTTCTGGTCATCACCAGTCATGGTGGGGGAGGCGCGTCCGAGTTCCCCCTGGCCAGCGCGGCCCAGAAGATCGTGTCCACGGCGGCGGTTTCGCTCCTCGTGGTTCCCAGCGGAGGGCCCGCGCCCATCGGCACGTCGGGGCCCGTAGTGGTGCCCCTGGACGGCTCGCAGCGGAGCGAATGGGCGCTCCGTGTGGCGACGGCCCTCGCACGATCCATGGGCGCTGAGCTGGTGGCGCTGCACGTAGTGCGCATCCCGGAAATCCTGCCGGTGGACGGGGCGGACGAGGTCAAGCGCATCTGCGACGACTATGTCCGGGCGGGCACGGCGGCCGCCCAGCGCTACCTGGATGCAGTGGTGGCGCGGCTGGTGGCGGGGGACCTCCCCCACCGGACCCGCGTGGCCACGGGGTCCAGCGTCTCCCGGAGCATCGAGGTCGTGGTCGACGACGAGCAGGCGTCCCTCGTGGTGCTGAGCGCCCATGGGCGGAGCGCGGCAGAGGGATGCCCCTTCGGGACGGTGGCCGGGGGTCTCCTGTCCCGGGCGCCCGCTCCCGTGCTCCTGCTTCAGGACCGCCCGGGAGGCGAAGGCGAGACCCGCGGACGCTGGCGCGCCGCCGGACGGCCGACGCAACCGATGCGTTCCCCCGGGAGATCGCGGACCGGGATTCAACGGTGAGCCTGGAGGAGCGGGCCGCCGCCCTGGCGGGCGAGGTCCGCGTCACGAGGGTTCCCGGCGACGGCCGGGGGTTCGCGCAGCGGGTGGTACGCCTGCGCGCCGGGCTCGCGGCGGCCACGGAGGCGGTGGCCCGGGTGAGCCGGGACACGTCGGTCACACCGGAAGCCGAGTGGCTGCTGGATAACCGGTATCTCGTCCTGGGGGCGGCGGATCAGGTCCTGGAAGACGTGCCCCGGGGCTTCTTCGAGGTCCTGCCGAAGATCTCCGAGGCGGGCACGACGCGGGTGGAGCGCCTGGCGGTGGAGATCTTCGCAGACGGCGGCGGATACGCCGGCGAGGACGACGTCCGCCGCTTCGTGCGGGCCTACCAGTCGTCGTCGCCCCTGGATACGGGCGAACTCTGGGCACTGCCCGCTTTCATTCGGCTGGTTGCCCTGGACACCCTGCTGGACACGGCCCAGGGGATTGCGGAGACGGCCGGGTACCGGCCGGAGGGCCGGGTGGCTGGGGCCGTCACCACGCTTCGGTCCGTCGACCAGGTGGACTGGAAGGGGGTGGTGGAGTCCCTCAGCGTGGTGGATCGCACCCTCCGGGGACTCGACCCTGCCGACCGCTACGGCGAGCTGGACTTCGAGACCCGGGACCGGTACCGGAAGGCCGTCGAGGAGTTGGCCCGCTGGAGCGGGCTCTCTGAGGCGCGCGTGGCCCGGGAGACGGTCATCCTCGCCCGGGAACCCCCGGAAGAACCGGAGCGGCACGACGACCATGTGGGCGCCTGGCTCATCGGTGGGCGCCGGCGGGAGTTGGAGGCGCACCTGCAGTGCCGCCCGCCGCCGTGGAAGCGGGTTCGGCGAGCCCTGTTCGCCCGCGCCGGACCCGTCTACTTCGGCGCCCGCACCCTGGGGGCCGTTCTGGTGGTGGGGGCGGTGCTGCATCCCGCCCTTGGGGCCCCCCTTCCCGTCTGGGCGCTGGCGCTTCTCGCCCTCGCCGTGACCGTGCCCGCGCTGTCCGTGTCGGAGGCCGTGGTCAACCTGGTGACGACCCTCCTGGTCCGGCCCCGGGTCCTGCCGAAGATGGACTTCTCCCGCGAGATCCCCGACGAGTTCCGCACCTGTGTAGCCGTGCCCGCCCTCCTCGGGGAGGCGCCGGCCATGCGGGCCCTGGCCCGCCAGATGGAGACGAACTACCTGGGCAACGCCCAGGACAACTTCGTCTTCGCGCTCCTGGTGGACCCTCCCGACGCGGACACCCAGGTCACCGACGACGACGCGCCGCAGCTGGCCGCCGCGGAGGAGGCCGTGCGCACCCTGAACCTTCGCCATGGACGGACCGAGGAGGACGGCCCCTTCCTCCTCCTGGTTCGGCCCCGGGCCTGGAACCCCGGCGAAGGCCGGTGGATGGCGTGGGAGCGGAAGCGGGGCAAGCTGCGGGAGTTCAACCGGTTGCTGCTGAGGGGCAGTGATACGGGGCTGGAGGTCCGGGTGGGTCGGCGGGAGGCGCTGGAGGGCGTCCGGTTCGTCCTCACCCTGGACGCGGACACGTTCCTGCCGCGCGGCGCGGCGAGCCGCCTGGCGGGGACCCTCGCCCACCCCCTCAACCGCCCCGTCTTCGACGCGCGCCGTCGGTTGGTCCACGGGTATACGGTGGTGCAGCCTCGGGTGGACACCTACCCGGGTGGCGCCACCCGCTTCTCCCGTATCTTCCAGGGCGACGAGGGACTGGACCTGTACTCCCACGCCTCGTCCGACGTGTACCAGGACCTGTTCGGCCGCGGCATCTACGCCGGCAAGGGCATCTACGATGTGGAGGCGTTCGAAGGGAGTCTGGACGGGCGGGTTCCGGAGAACGCCCTGCTGAGCCACGACCTGTTCGAGGGCGTCCACGGGCGGGTGGGGCTGGCGTCGGACGTGGGGGTCCTGGAGGACTACCCGGACTACCCCGTGGCATGGATGCGGCGGCTCCACCGCTGGGTGCGGGGCGACTGGCAGCTCCTTCCCTGGCTCCTGCCCCGGGTGCCATCGGAGTCCGGCGGGCGGCGGGCCAACGAGCTCTCGTTCCTCTCCCGGTGGCAGATCGCGGACAACCTGCGTCGAAGCCTGATGGCTCCCTCCCTCGTGGCCCTGGCCGCCCTGGGCTGGACCCTGCTCCCCGGCAGCTGGTGGTGGACCGGGGTCGCCGTGGCCGTGCCCGGGGTCCCGGTGCTCCTGGGCGCCGTCACCGACATGCGCCGGCAGTTTCGGCGCAGGCGCGTGACCTTTGCGCCGCCGGGACCGAGGCTGGCCTGTGCCGCCGGGCGCTGGGGTACGGCCGTGCTCCTGCTGCCCTGGGAAAGCGCTGTGGTTCTGGACGCCGTGGGCCGGACCCTCTTCCGGCTGACCGTGAGCCGGCGACACCTGCTCCAGTGGGTATCGGCGCAGGCCACCGCCACGGCCCTGGCGGGCCGCCAACGCCTCCGCTTCCACGTGCGGCAGGGGGCCGCAGGGCTTCTGCTGGCCGTCCTGTTGGGGCTTCTGACCCTGCTGCTGCAGCCGGGTGACTTCGCCGGCGCCTGGCCCCTGCTCCTGGCCTGGGTGCTCTCGCCGTTGGCGGCATGGTGGCTGGCGGGGACCGGTCCCCACCAGCGCGAGACCCTCTCCGAGGACCATCGGGCAGCACTCCGCCGCCTGGCGCGACGGACCTGGGCCTACTTCGAGCGCTTTGTCACCCCCGAAGACCACTGGCTGCCCCCGGACCATGTGCAGCTCGAGGGGGCCGCAGGGCCGGCCCACCGCACCTCCCCCACCAACATCGGCATGGGGCTCCTGGCGCCCCTGCTGGCCCACGACCTGGGCTACCTCCCCCTGCCGAACGCCGTGGCGGGGCTGTCGAACACCCTGGACACGCTGAAACGCCTGGAGCGACACCGGGGCCACCTCCTCAACTGGTACGACACCCGGACCCTGCACCCGCTCCCCCCCCGCTACGTCTCCGCTGTGGACAGCGGCAACCTGGCGGCCTGCCTCATGGCCGTCCGCGAGGGTCTCCGGGAGATCGCCGCCACGGGCCCCCAACCCTGGACGCTCGTGGAGGGGGCAGCCGACGCTGTGGAGGTCCTGGCCGAGGTGGTGCGGGAGCTGGAGGAGCATGCCGATTCCCCCGGCGGCGAGCCGGCGCTGGGGTCCCTGGAGGCGGAGCTCCAGGAGGCGGCCGCCAGGCTGCGCCCCAGCGGGTCGGACCCCCGGACCGCGGACGAAGCCCTGGCCCGGGCCGACGCGGAGGTGCGGTCGGCGGCGGAAGCGCTGGCGGCCTCCATCGAATCCGGGCGCCGGACCTTTCCGCCGGCGACGCCCGTGGCGCAGCTTCTGGCCTGGGTCGCCGCGGTGGAACTCCAGCTCGCCTCCGCCCGGCAGGAGATCCGGGCCTCCCATCCGTGGATCGCGATCCCCGTCGATGCGTGGGCCGGGGCCCTGCCCGCGGGCTGGGTGCCCCTTCGCGATGCGTCGGCCGCGGCCCGGGAGGTCCTCGATGCCCTCCCCGCCCGGTGGGACGCGTCCGGGGGAGGCCCGGCGTCGGCCCCGCCCTGGGTGGGAGAGGCGCGGGCAGGGCTGGAGGCGCTCCCCGGACGGGTTCGGAGTCTTCTCGACGAGCTCCACGAGGCGCGGAGCGCGGCCGACGAGCTGGTGGCGGCCATGGACTTCCGGTTTCTCTACGACGGTGGCCGCCAGCTCCTCCACGTCGGCTACGACGTGGACGCCGCCGCCCTGGACCGGAGCTATTACGACCTGTTCGCCTCGGAGGCGCGCCTTGCGGGCTTCGTGGCCATGGCGGCGGACCAGATCCCGCCCGAGCACTGGCTGCGCCTGGGACGTCCCTTCGCCTCGCCGCCCGGCGGAGCGGTCCTGCTCTCGTGGGCCGGGACCATGTTCGAGTATCTGCTCCCGGCGCTCTTCCTGGACACGCCCGAAGGGTCCCTGTCGGATCTGGCGTGCCGGCGGGCGGTGGACGCCCACGTGGCGTTCGGCGCGGAGCTGGGCATTCCGTGGGGCGTTTCCGAGTCGGGGTATCACGAGTTCGACGATCATGCCCGCTACCGCTACCGGGCATTCGGCCTCCAGTCCCTCGCCCTGCGGCGTCCCGAGCCGGATCGGGTGGTGGTGGCGCCGTACGCCTCGGCGCTCGCGCTACCCTTCCGGCCCCGGGCGGTGCACGAGAACCTGGAAAGGCTGCGGCGGGCGGGGCTCCTGGGACCCCTGGGCTTCTACGAGGCGGCCGACTACGGAATCCGTCCCGCCCCTCGGCAACCCCCGGCCATCGTCCGCTCGGTCATGGTACACCACCAGGGCATGAGCCTGGCGGCACTGCATCACGTGCTCACCGGGGGCCTCACCGTCGCTCGCATGCGCTCAGACCCCGGCGTCGCGTCACTCGAGTATCTCCTGCATGAGCGCTCGCCCCAGGCGGTCCGGCCCTCCGCCCGGCACGCCGCCCCGGCCCTGGCGGCCAGGCGGAGGGCCCTGTCCCCACCCGCACCCCGCTCGAGACTCGATCCCGACGCCTTCCCGCCCCCCGTCGTGGTCGTGTCCAACGGGACCCTGAGCACCCTTCTGTCGGCCTCGGGCGGCGGCGGGCTGCGGTGGAAGGGCCTGGACGCCCTGCGCTGGCGCCCCGATCCCGGTGAGGCGGCCTGGGGAAGCTGGCTCTACGTCCGGGACCTGGAGTCCGGCGCCGTCTGGTCAGCCACCCGGGCGCCCACCTGGAACAGGGCGGATCACTACGAAGTGGTGATGGGTGAGGAGAGCGTGGAGTTCCAGCGGGACGAGGGCGCACTCCGCAGCCGGCTGACGGTGGCCGTGTCGCCGATGCACGACGTGGAACTCCGGCGCATGACGCTGGTGAACGAGGGCAACCGGCCCCGGACCCTGGAGCTCACCAGCCTGGGCGAGGTCGCCCTGGCGAGGCCCGGCGAGGACCGCCGGCACCCAGCCTTCCAGCGCCTGTTCGTGGAGGCCGAGCACCTGCCGGTCACCGAGACCCTCCTCTTCCGGCGTCGATCCGAGGGCCTGGACGAGACCCCGGTCTTTCTGGCCCACACCGTCTTCGTGCCGGAGGGCGGAGGCGAGGTGGTAGGCCGGGAGGTGGAGCGGGGGCGCTTCTTCGGCCGGCCCTGCGACCTGCGCCGCCCCCAGGGAGTGCTCGCGCCCGGGTCCGGCCCCCTGCACGGGGCCGGACCCTGTGCTCCCCTGGATCCCGTCTTCAGCCTGACGGCGCGGGTCGTCGTCCCGCCGGGCTCGGAGCTGTCGGTGCACTTCGCCACCTCGGTGGCGGCTTCCCGCGCCACGGCCCTGAGTTCGCTGGAAGCGTTCCGGTCCGCCGGCGCGGTGGAGCTGGTGCTGGACCAGATGCGGGACCGGCAACGGGAACTCCGGGCGGAGCTGGGGATCGATCCCGGCGATGTGGAGGTCTTCCAGCGGCTCCTCACCGCCGTCGTCCATCCCTACCACGGAATCCGGCACGAGCCGGGGCGCGCCTGGGATCCGACCACAGGGGGAGCACAGGAGACGCTGTGGTCCATCGGCGTGTCGGGCGACCTTCCGGTGGTGGGCGTGGAGACCCGCGGACCCGAGGGTGAGGGCCTGGCGGCCGACCTCCTGGAGGCCCACGCCTGGTGGGAGCGGCAGGGTGTCCGCTTCGACCTGGTGATCGTGGGCCGGGAGCCCGACGTCTATGGCGAGCCCGTACGCAACTGGCTGACCAGGGCGCTGGCCCGGGCCGGCCGCCGGGACCGCCTGGGCCGGCCCGCAGGGGTACACTACGCGCTGGCGAGCCGGCTGGGGGAGGCCGGATGCCGCCGGCTGGAGGAGGCCGCCGCCCTCTTCCTCCGGGAGGAACCGGGCACGTCCCTGGCGGAATGTCTGGACGGCATGTCCCGCCGGGTGGGCACTCTCCCGGTCTTCGTCCCCGTTCCCGCGGCGCCGCGGTCCGTGGAGTCGGACGAGCCCGTTCCCCTCTCCACCGACCTGGAGTTCTTCAACGGCACCGGCGGGTTCCGGCCCGGTAGCCGGGACTATGTCATCCACCACAAGCCCGGCGCGGCCACCCCGGCGCCCTGGGTGAACGTGGTGGCCAACCGCAGGTTCGGCTTCCTGTGCTCGGAGGTGGGCAGCGGCTTCACCTGGGACGGGAACGCCGGCGAGCGCCGTCTCACGCCCTGGTCCAACGACCCCGTCCGGGATCCTCCCGGCGAGACCCTCTACCTCCGGGACGAGGAGACCGGCGAGATCTGGTCCCTGACCCCCGAGCCGGCGGGATCCGGGCTGCCCTACGAGGTCTCCCACGCGCCCGGGCGTTCCACCTATGCGCATGGGAGCCACGGGCTGGAGCAGCGACTGGAACTCTTCCTTGCCGGAGAGGAGCGGGCGAAGGTCCTGGAGGTGCGGCTCACCAACCGGCGGTCCCACCATCGCCGCCTGACGCTGACCTGCTTCGTGGAGTGGGTGCTCGGTCCGCATCGCTGGATCACGGCTCCCCACCTGGTGGCGGCCTTCGACCGGGCCGAGGGGGCCATCCTAGTCCACGACCGCTTCGCCGGTGACGCACCCCTGTGCGCCTTCCTGGCCTCCGACGCCCCCGTCCACGGATTTACCTGCGACCGGACCGAGTTCCTGGGCCCGGAGGGCCGACGGGACCAGCCCGCCGGGCTCGTGCGGGTGGGGCTGGCGGAAGCCACCGGCGCCGGAATGGACCCGTGCGGAGCGCTGCAGGTGCACCTGGATCTGGAATCCGGCGCCAGCCGGACGATCCGGTTCTTCCTGGGCTCGTTCGACCATCGCCGAGAGCTGGCTCCTCTGCTGGATCGCCTCCGGGATCCTGCCCTGGTGGAGGAACTCCGTGAGCACGCCGACGGGCAGCGGGAGCGGGTCATCGGCGCCTTCGAGGTCCGCACCCCCGAGCCATCCATGGACCGCCTGCTGAACGGCTGGCTTCTCCAGCAGACGCTGGCGTCGAGGATTCAGGGGCGAACGGGGTTCTACCAGTCCGGGGGAGCGTTCGGCTTCCGCGATCAGCTCCAGGACACCCTGGGGTTGCTGGGCTCCGCGCCGGAGCTGTGCCGGGAGCAGCTCCTGGAGGCAGCGGCCAGACAGTTCCCGGAGGGGGACGTCCTGCACTGGTGGCATCCCGGGACCCGGCGGGGTATCCGCAGCCGCTGCTCCGACGATCTGCTCTGGCTGCCCTACGCGACCGCGGCGTACGTGCACGCCACCGGAGACGACGACCTCCTGGACGCCGACGTCCCCTTCCTGTCCGGGCGGGCCCTGGACCCGGGCGAGCGGGAGCGCTACGACACCTACGAAGTCGAAAACGTCCCGGCGGACCTGTACGACCACTGCGTGCGGGCGCTGGAGCGGTCCCTGGGCTCCCTCAGCCCCCGGGGCGTGCCCCTCATGGGGACCGGCGACTGGAACGACGGGATGAACCGGGTCGGGGCGAAGGGGCGGGGAGAGAGCTTCTGGCTGGGGTGGTTCCTGCGCAGGACCCTCCTGGACTTCGCCGGGCTCGCCGGGGCCCGCGGTGACCAGGCCCGGGCGGCGCGCTACCGGGAGAGAGCCGACGCCCTGGCCCGCGCCGTGGAGGCCCATGGCTGGGACGGCTCGTGGTACCTCCGGGCCACCTACGACGACGGCACTCCCCTGGGATCCGCCGCCGACGTCGAAGCCCGCATCGACTCGCTCGCCCAGAGCTGGGCCGTCCTGGCCGGCGGGGCCGAGGCCGGGCGGGCGCAGCGCGCCATGGACGCGGTCCAGGACCACCTCGTGGACCCGGAGAACCGCCTGGTCCTCCTGCTTCGCCCTCCCTTCCACGAGACACCGCGGCAGCCGGGCTACATTCGCAGCTATCCCCCCGGGGTGCGGGAGAACGGGGGCCAGTACACCCACGCCGCCACCTGGGTGGGGTGGGCCTTCGCCCAGATGGGAGACGGCGAGCGGGCCGAGGCGGTATTCCGGATCCTGAACCCCATCCTCCGCACCACCAGCGAGGCGGAGATCCAGCGGTACCGGGTGGAGCCCTACGTCGTGGCCGCCGATATCTACGGCGGCGAGCCCTGGACCGGGCGTGGCGGATGGACCTGGTACACGGGATCGGCCGCCTGGCTCTACCGGTTGGGCCTGGAGGCCATCCTGGGCATCCGGCCTGCGCCCGGCGGTGTGACCCTCCAGCCCTGTATTCCCCCGAGCTGGGACGGCTTCGAGGTCACACGGCGGGTGGGCGAGGCGACCTACCGGATTCACGTGCTGAATCCCGCGGGGCTCAGCCGCGGCGTAGTCCACATCAAACTGGACGGCGAGCCCCTGGCGGGCGCCTTCGTCGCCACCCCCGACGACGGGGCCGACCATGACGTGCTGGTGGTCATGGGAGAGGATGGATCCTCCTCCGGGCAAGGACGCGCTCCACGGCCCCGGTGAGGGCGGTCAGGCGACGAGGGGGTGCCGCGGAGTGCATGACCCAGCTGGACCTGGCGACCATCGAGCCGCTGTGAGGTCGTTGAGGCGTGGCCGCACACGCGTGTCGGGTTCGGCCGAGGTTCTGCGCATGGGGGGGTGCGGGACTGAGCCCACCGTCGGCCGAGAACGTCGACGCCGGAACGTCCACCCATCGGAGAGAGGGCATGCCCGAGCAGGACGCCTACATCGAGCGGGTGGCGGGATCCGGGCAGGTGTATCGGGCGACGCATGAGGATCGGGACATGAGCGCGCCGCTCTTCAGGACGGCCCGCGGGGTTCCCCATGATCCACACGATCCCGCCGCCATCGGGCCCCATCCGCAGGGGGAGGCGCTGGGGATCACGCTCGGCGAATGGCTGGCACACGAGGGTTCGGGAACGTACACCTGCGAGGCCGGGGAGGGCC
>JAVVFC010000052.1:0-17314 GCA_032250975.1 Longimicrobiales bacterium
CCCCAGGATCCCACGCACCCGCCCGGGATGGGCACGGTCCGCGTCGGTAATGCGCGCCGGCGCCTTGGGGTTGGTGGGTGCGGTCAGGTGCGCCAGACGCGTCCAGGGGAACGCCTCCATCCAGTTGGCGTGACCCCCGTCCGGCCCCACCACCTCCACCGCAGCCCGCGTACGAGGCGCCTTCCACCAGTGGTGGAGGTGCACCGCCGCGTCGCCCTTCCCCTGCGCCCAGCGCGCCGCCACCTCACCCGCCGGGGCGTTCCCGCCGTGGCCGTTCACCAGCAGGATGCGGCGGAAGCCCGCGCCGTACATCGAGTCGAGCACGTCCGTCACCAGGGCGGCGTACGTCTGCGGCCGGAGCGTGACCGTACCCGGATAGGCCGAGAAGTACCCCGCCAGCCCGTAGGGCAGCACCGGAAAGACCGGCACCGCCAGCGGGCCCGCCGCGTCCACCGCCACCCGCTCGGCCAGGATCGCGTCCGTGGCCAGGCTCAGGTAGGCGTGCTGCTCCACGCTCCCGAGCGGGAGCACGCCCCGGTCGTCCCGCTGCAGCCACTCCTCCACCTGCATCCAACTCATGTTGGCGATGCGCATGCCGCCTCCACTCCTCCGGTCGCGGGCCCCGGGGACCCGTCCGGCGTCAGTCCGTGATCTCCGCCGCCTCGAGCGCCGCCAGGGCGCTCTCCACAATGGACCGCTGTGCCGCCGGGAGCGGAAGCCCCCCCACCTCCGCGGGCGTGAGCCACCGGCACCCCGCGGGCGGGGGCGACCCGGCCGGAAGCCGCGCCAGCACCGGGCGGTAGATCACGCGCAGGTGCGTGAACGCGTGCCGTACCTCGGGAAGCGGCGACCCGTCCCCCGGCGCCGGAGCCGACGCGCCACCGGCCCGACCCCCCTTCGCCACCACCCCACCCTCCAGCACCTCGGAGGGGAACTCCCACATTCCGGCCAGCAGCCCCCGCGACGGTCGTTTTCGGAGCGCCAGGCAGGGCCACCTGCCGCCGCTCCGGACCGCGACCGTCACCGCGTGCAGCTCCTCCGGGACGGGGGCGCGCACCTTCCGCCGGGGCCGGTCCGCCACCGTGCCGGCCGCCAGGGCGCAACACAACTCCGCCAGCGGACACTCGCCACAGCGCGGGGCACGCGGCAGGCACACCGTGGCGCCCAGCTCCATGAACGCCTGGTTGAAGTCCCCGGGCCGGTCCTCGGGCACCCACCCGGCCACGGTGTCCCGTAGCGGGCGCCCGGCGGGGTCGGGCCAGTCCAGCAGGCGGGCCACCACCCGGCGCACGTTGCCGTCCACCGCCGGAACGGGAAGCCCGAACGCGATGCTCCCCACGGCGCCGGCGGTGTACTCGCCCACGCCCGGCAGCGCCCGCAGCGTCTCCAACGCTCCCGGCAGCACGCCCCCGTGCCGCTCCCGCACCACGCGCGCGGCGCGGTGCAGGTTGCGCGCCCGCGAGTAGTAGCCCAGCCCCTCCCACTGCTTGAGCACCGCCTCCTCCCGGGCCCCGGCCAGCGCCACCACGGTGGGAAACCGCTCCATCCAGGCCCGGTAGTAGGGCACCACGGTCTCGACCCGGGTCTGCTGCAGCATGACCTCCGAGACCCAGATGGCGTAGGGGTCGCGGGTCGCCCGCCAGGGCATCGGGCGCACGTCCCGGCGCCGCCGGAAGAAGTCGAGCAGCGCCCGCCGAAGCCGGGCGACGGGGAGGCGGGCGGCAGCAGCGGGTGATCCGGGGGCGGCACGGGGCGTCATGGGCGTCCCTACCCGCCCGCCCCGCGGGGGTTCGAACCCTTTCCCAGCCCACGGGTAGTGCCACACTCCCCCTCCACGGAGAGTCCATGCGCTTCACGCGGTACACCCGGTACAAGGGCGGCTGGATCGACGCCCTCAACCTCGAGTCGCTGCTGGAGTCGCTCTCCGACTTCCTCCTGAACGGGGGCTTCGCGGGCGGGCCGCACTACCACCCCTACTGGGGGTGGACGGGGCTGGACGACGTCAACTCCGTGGACGGCCTCAAGCACGCGCTGCTGCGCGCGCTCATGGAGGGAGACCACCTCACGCCCGAGATGCTGCGGGAGCTGCGGGGGGAGGGGGAGGGGGACGAGGAGGTCCGCCGGCGCATCGCCGAGCTGCTGGACGACCTCATCCGGCGCATGGTCGACGAGGGGTACCTCTCACTCGAGGGTGGCACGCCTCAGCTTCCCGGCGGCGTGCAGCAGGTCGACGGCGGGGGGCAGGTGGACGAGGCCCGTGAGGCCGCCCGGTCCGTCGAGTTCAACCTCACCCAGAAGGGGATGGACTTCCTGGGGTACCGGTCACTCAAGCAGCTGCTGGGCGCGCTCGGCCGCTCCACCGCGGGCGTGCACGACACGCCGCACCTCTCCACCGGGATCGAGGCCGAGGCGGCGTCGCGCCCGTACCAGTTCGGCGACACGCTCAACCTGGACATCCCCGCCACCCTCAAGAAGGCGATCGAACGGGAGGGCCTCACCGTCCCGCTCCAGCTGGACTACCCGGACCTGATGGTGCACCAGTCCGAGTACCGCTCCTCGTGCGCCACCGTCCTCATGCTGGACGTATCGCACTCCATGGTGCTCTACGGCGAGGACCGCTTCACCCCCGCCAAACGGGTCGCGCTGGCGCTCTCGCACCTCATCCGCACCCAGTTTCCCGGCGACACCCTCCGCGTGCTCACCTTCGGGGACCGCGCCCGCGAGATCCCCCTCTCCCAGCTGGCCCGGGCCCAGGTGGGGCCCTTCCACACCAACACCGCCGAGGGCTTCGAACTGGCCCGGCGGATGCTCACGGCGCAGAAGCAGGACATGCGCCAGATCATCATGATCACGGACGGCAAGCCCAGCGCGGTCACGCTCCCGGACGGACGCGTCTACACCAACTCCGGGGGGCTGGACGCCTTCATCCTGCGCCGGACCTTCCAGGAGGCGGCCGCCTGCCGCAAGGCGGGGATCCTTATCAACACCTTCATGCTGGCGCGCGACCCCTATCTGGTCAGCTTCGTGCGCAAGGTGTCCGAGATCGCGCGCGGAAAGGCGTACTTCACCACCACCATGACGCTGGGACAGTACATCATGATGGACTTCATGAAGGGGAAGCGGAGGCGGGCGGGATAGGCCATCCGCGCCCCCCCGCGGTCGACCCCTCCCCTTCAGTCGATGAAGATCCGCTCCTCCGCCGAGACCCAGAGCACGTCCTTCAGCCCCTGGTGACGCTGGAAGAGCCCGGGACCCTTCTGCTCCAGCTTCACCTCCGTGAAGCCGCGGATCACCAGGTCGGCGTGCTCGGACTTCACCTCCATCAGGCGCCCGAAATCGGTGCGGTCATCAGTGCCGAAGACCTGGATGTTCTTCTCCGAGATCAGGAGCCGCCCTTCCGAGATCATCCCCTTCAACTCCTCGGTGCGTTCCCGCACGTCGGCTTTGGGGTAGGCGGCGTACAGGGTGATCTCCCCCTCGCGCCAGTCGGGATGCCCGAGCAGGATGTAGGCCAGGAGGATCATGAGGTTGGCGTTCCGGTAGTCGTTCCACGTGAGCCAGACGTGGATGTCCTTCCGGTTCCCGAAGAAGTGGTCCGTGTGCCGCAGCATCAGCCGGTTCATCTGCGCCACGGCCGCCAGCCGGCACCCCAGCCGGATCTCCTCCAGAACCTCGGGCGGATCGTGCACCGAGGCTTCGAAGAGGACGGAGTTGTTGTCCATGCCCGAGATGCCGGGCATCTGAACGCTCTGGGCCAGAGCCGAGGCCATGGAGGGGCTCACCATGGTGTCCACGAAGACGGCCCCACGCCGCTGCCGGGTGGTGGCCACCAGGCGCTCCTGCACCTCCCGGGCCATCTCCACCGTCTCCGGCTCCAGCTTGCCCCGCACGAAGTGGAGGTAGGTACCGAAGCCGTACCGGTGGCCGAGCCACTCCAGCATCTGCATGGGCGCGGAGCGGTCGAAGGTCCGCGGCGTGATGAGGATGACGCTCGGACGCCAGTCCGTTCCGGGGGTCTTCTGCAGTTTGATCTGGCTCCAGCGGGTCGCCTGGGTCATGACGCCGTGGAAGATGGCCGCCAGGTCGTCACCGCCTTCCCCCCGCGCCCGCCGGATGACGGTGTAGAGCGAGACCATGACCAGGATGGCCAGGACCGCGAAGAAGAGATCCATCTGGAGCATGAGGATGAACGACGCCACCGCCCCCGTCAGCGAGAGCCACCACTTGGACCGGAACGAGGGCCGGTACGACGGGCGGGCGGCGAAGTGCTCCAGGAAGGAGATGGCGCACAGCGCCCCGTACGTCACCATGAAGAACATGGACACGATGCGGGCCACCAGGTCCACCGAACCGACCAGGACGAAGACCATGGCGATGACGGAGGTGACCAGGGTGGCCTGCCGGGGCTCGTTGGTCTTCCCCACGCCCTCCGCCAGGAATCGGTTGACCCCGGGCGCCGGGACCACGCGGTCACCCCCCAGCGCCTGCAGCGTCCGGGGGGCGACCACGATGGAACCGATGGCGCTCGAGAGCGTCGCGGCCGCCAGCCCGATGGGGATGATGGGCCCCCAGAGCGCGACCCGGCTCATGATCAGCTGGTCCGCGGCCAGGTCGGCGGGACTCGCGGAGAAGGCCAGCTTGGTGACCAGCGCCAGGTACACCGCCATCCCGATCACCGTGGCGCTCATGATCCCCAGGGGGATGGAGCGCCGCGGGTTGGCCAGGTCCCCCGAGAGCCCCACCCCGGCCGTCATCCCCGTGAAGGCCGGAAAGCAGATGGCGAACACCAGCATGAACGAGTCCGCCCCCGGTCCGCGCCCCACCAGCCCCATGCGGGACGGGTCGAAGCCCTCCACCGGGCCGCCGGCGAAGAAGAGGATGAGGGACAGCCCCAGGATTCCAGCCACCGCGTAGAGCGCCTTCACCCCCAGGTCGGCACCGCGCGTCAACACCAGGGCGATGAGCCCCAGGGTGGCGGGGACGGAGACGAAACGCGTGTTGAAGGGGATCCCGGTCACCTCCCGGAAGGCCTCCGCCAGCGGCGTGAACGCCTCGGCGAAGGCGATCATGTAGAAGGCCACGGAGATGGCCTGCGAGAGGTAGAGGCTCACCCCGATCGCCCCGCCGATGGTGGTCCCGAAGGAGCGGGAGATGATGAAGTACTCCCCGCCCCCCTCCACCCGGCGGTTGGTGGCGATCTCGGCGATGGCCAGCGCGGTGGGGATGGTGACCATGTGCCCCAGCGCGATGAGCAGCACCGCACCCAGGAGCCCCACGTTCCCCACCGCGTACCCGAAGCGCAGGAACATCACGGCGCCCAGGATGGTGCTGATGCTGGCCAGGAAGACGGGGGCCGTGCCGAAGCCGTACCCCCTCCTCGCCTGCGTCGCCGGCGTGCTCATCTCCGATCGCCCCTCCGTTCGGGTACCGGTCCCGCCACCCCGGTCGCGGGTCCTGCCCCCACGCGACGCCCGGCGGGGAAGGGATCCAATCTCGACTCCCCCGCGCGGCTGAGCAATCGTCCACCCGCTCGAGCCGCCGCGCATTCCGCGGCGCGCCCGCGCGGCGGCGCCCTTGACGCCCCCCACCCGCGGGGGGAGCTTTCCCGGCATGACCGGACGTCGCCACCACCGCCATCCCCACCCTCACGGAGCCCCGGCGGGCGCCGTGGGAATGGAGGCGCGCGGGTAGGACATCCGCCCTCGACATTCCCGCGCCGTGGCCCGCAGAACGACCGGGCCGCGGCGCTTTTTCGTGCCACCACACGTCATCCGGAGACCTGCTCCGTGCTACGCATCGCCCTCCCCAACAAGGGAAGACTCTCCCAGACCGCGCTCGAGCTCTTCGAGACCGCCGGCCTCAAGGCCGAGTTCTCGTCCGAGCGCGCGCTGGTGGCCCAGCTCGGGCCCGACTTCGAGGCCATCTTCGTGCGCGCCGCCGACATCCCCGAATACGTGGCGGACGGGGCGGCCGACCTGGGGATCACCGGGGCCGACCTGGTCGCGGAGGCCGGGCGCGACGTGCACGAGCTCATGGACCTGGGCTTCGGGCGCTGCCGCCTCTCGGTGGCGGTGCCGGAGGAGAGCGGCATCGCGCACGCCTCGGACATCCCGGCTGGATCACGGGTGGCGACCTCGTTCCCGGGCGTCACCCGGCGCTTCTTCCGCGAGCGGGGCATCGAGATCGAAATCGCCCCCGTCTCCGGAGCCACCGAGATCGCCCCGCACCTCGGGGTGGCCGACGTGATCGTGGACCTGGTCTCCACCGGGTCGACGCTGCGCGTGAACCGGCTGCGCGAGGTGGAGGTGATCCTGGAGTCCACCGCCCGGGTGATCGGCAACGCGGACACGCTCCGTGACCCGGAGCGCCGCCCGCGGGTGGACGAGGTGCTGGCGGCCCTCGAGTCGGTGCTGCGCGCGCGCGCCAAACGCTACCTGATGGCCAACGTACGCCGCGACCGCCTGGACGAGGTGCGGCAGGTCATCCCCGGCATCAACGGCCCCACCATCGTCGAGGTGCTGGACGGCCGCGAGTGGGTGGCGGCGCACGCGGTGGTGGACGCCGACCGCGTCTACCAGACCATCGCCCGTCTCAAGGCTCTGGGGGCGGAGGGGATCCTGGTCACCCGCATCGAGAGGCTCATGCCATGACCGGATCGGACGCCGGCGCCCGCCCGCAGATCCGCCTCGCCTACCACGGCCCCCTCGGGGACGTGCCGGCCGCATTGATGAAGCGGCTCCTCTCGCGCGCCCCCGCCGACGTGCGCAAGGTGCGTGACGCCACCCGCACCATCCTGGACCTGGTGCGGGAGCAGGGGGACGGCGCCCTCAAGGAGTTCGCCCGCAAGTTCGACGGGGTGGCGCTCACCGAACTGGAGGTCCCGCGCGAGGACTGGGAGCGGTCCCTGGCGGAACTCGAGCCGGGCGTACGGGCCGGGCTGGAGCGCGCCGCCCGCAACATCGAAGCCTTCCACCGGGCGCAGATCCCGGACGAGGTGGTGCTCGAAGTGGAGCCCGGCGTCCGCCTGGGCCGCCGCTTCGTGCCCCTGGGCGCGGTGGGGGTCTACGCCCCCGGGGGGCGGGCCGCCTACCCGTCGTCCGTCCTCATGGGCGCCGTGCCCGCCCGCGCCGTGGGGGTTCGCGAGGTGGTGGTCTGCTCGCCGCCCGGCCCGGACGGCCTCCCCTCACCGGTGGTGATGGCCGCCGCCGCCGTGGCGGGCGCCACCCGCCTCTTCGCGGTGGGGGGGGCGGGCGCAGTCGGGGCCATGGCGTACGGCACCCGCTCCATTCCGCGGTGCCACGCCATCGTCGGGCCGGGCAACCGGTGGGTGCTCGAAGCCAAGCGCCAGGTGGCCGGCGAGGTGCTCATCGACTCCCCCGCCGGGCCCTCGGAGGTGCTGGTCCTCTCGGAGGCGGGCGCGGCCCGCGCCGAGCTGCTCGCCTCCGAACTGGTGGCGCAGGCGGAGCACGACCCGGACGCCGCCGTCGTGTTCGTCACCCCCTCGCCCGAGCAGCTGGAGGCCGTGCACGCGGCGCTCGCCGTCCAGGTGGCCCGCACACCCCGCCGCGAGGTGGTGGAGGCCGCGCTGGCCACCAGCGGCGCGCTCCTGCTGGCCCCCGACCGGGACGCCATGCTGGACTTCGCCGAGCGCTACGCCGCCGAGCACCTTTCGCTCTGCACGATCGATCCCCGGCGGGATCTGGAGCGGCTCCGCACCGCGGGGACCGTCTTCCTGGGCGAGGCCGCCACCGTGGCCTTCGGCGACTACATGACCGGGGCCAACCACGTCCTGCCCACCGCCGGCACCGCGCGCAGCTTCAGCGGCCTGAGCGCGCTGAACTTCATGCGCTCCTACACCTGGCAGGAGATCTCCCCCACGGGCGCGGCGCGTCTGGCCGAGCCGGTGGCAATCCTGGCCGAGGCCGAGGGCCTGCCGGCCCACGCCGCCGCGGCGCGGATGCGGGCGGGGGGGGAGGCACCCGCGGGAGGGTAGAGCCGGGTCCGCCGGTGAGGCGACGGCCCCCGGACGAGTCTCATCGCCGGGGATGCCGTGCGGCCCACCCGGGTGGACAGGACACGCGGTGCCGTTCGGTCGGGGGGGCGTCCGCCCAGGCTCGTGGAGACGTCCGTTCGCTGAACCGTGCTTCCCTATCCCTGACGTGCGCGGCCCGATCCGCCGACTCTCAGGGGGCGTCCTGGTCCATGGCGGGCTGATGATACGGCGATGAAAGTACACACCTATCGTTTCGTCACCGCTTCGGCTCGACCCCCGGCGCAGCCCACCCGGGCGCCGATACGTTGCGGTTCGGACTCGTGGATTTCATACTCGCCAGCGACCTACCGAAGGCATGCCCCAAGAGATCTTTGCCGAGTAGATTCGCGCAGGCTTCACGGGGCTCACTTCGGCAACACGCCCCCGGGTCGCTCGAGCGCGTGGATCCGGACGTACTCGACATCGAGCTCGTCCTTCCAGAGGGCGACCACTTCGTCGGCGGTCACGGAGAGTAATCGGTAGTCCGCCGGAACGGCGACGGTCGCGGTCAGGCGCCCCTGCGGGTCGAAGATCAGCCACCGGCCCGGGGCGTCGCTTGTGTGGCCGGTCCGCAGTGCACCCGTGCCCCAGAGTCCGCCGGCCCACTCGGGGTACTCCTGCACCCAGAGATGCCCGTCGTCGCTGGCGAGCAGATCGACATAGTAGGGCTTTGCGTCCGGAACAGGAGCACGACCGCGCTCGGGCAGGAGCTCCTCCCACGCAGGGCTGCTCTCCATCTGCCGGGATCTCAGAAGGTCATACCGCGCCTTCTCCCGGGGTGTGATGACTGGCTTGCTCACCTCCCAGACGATCCGGCGGCGCAACTGACCACCAAAATCGAACGCCTCAATCATGGGACTGGACCCATCCCCCAGGTAGGCCAGCTCACCCGAGGTCGTCCAACTCGCATTCCGTCCCCATGGCAGGAAGACCACCGTCTGGTACCTGGTGACCTTTCCCAGGACCTGAGATCGTTCGAAGCGGATGGCGACGCTACGCGCGTCACGGTACCGATCGAACCACGATGCAGCTCCGGACGTCACGCCGACCTCACCCACCGCTGGCGGATCCGGCATCGTGGTTTCGATCAGGAAGAGGTGGCGGCAGTCGGCGCTCACACCCTGCATCTCGGCCACGCCCCCGAGTGACGAAGGTCGGACGATCGAGAGCTGGATACTCGACACGAAGGCGCCATCGAGCGTGAAGAAGCTCACGCGTCCGCCCTCCGCCACCGCCACCGTGTCCTCGCCGCAGCCCCACATCCCGTAACGTCCCATCAGTTCGCCAGGGCCTTCTCCAGGCCGGCTGACCTGTCTCAGAAAGGTGCCGACCGAGTCGTAGACCGCTATGCCACCGAGCCCGTCGCTCAGCACGGCCCAGTGACGGGCATCCCCGGACCGAAACGCCGCCCTGAGCCGGAAAAGATACGGATCGTCCGGCGTCCGCGCCCGACCCAGCTCGAGCGTGGGCTCCTCCGCGAGTCGCCACTCGGGTACTCCACTCGGCAACCCCCGTGTTTCTGAGATGAGCACTCCCGCGCTGTCGCGGAGCAGTGTGGTGACCTCGGCCGACTCGCCGGCGTCGGAGCTGCACCCGGCCAGGAGAACTCCAAACAGAACAACGCTTCCGAAGACGCTATTACGACCCTCGAAGACGGGCTTGTGGTCTTTCATTTAGGGTTCTTCATCTGTTTCCGTCCGCGGGGTTTCATCCGACGAGTTCATAGCGGGTCTCGTGGAGGGCGAAGATGCGGAGGCGGAAGAAGTCCTGATCCCGATATCCGTAGGCCTGCCGCCGCAGGGTCTTGATCTTGTTGTTCATTCCCTCGATGGGGCCGGTGCTGATCTGGACGTCGTAGTACGCGAGGACCCCGTCGCGGTGGAGGCTCAGGGTGTTGGACATCGTGAGGAGCTGCCGGATGCCCGTGGCCTGGGCGCGCTCGATCCAGCCGACGAGGAAGGCCGAGGCGGTCGGCTTGTCGGGCTGGCTCCAGAGCTGCCGGAGATCCTCCTTGAGATAGTAGGCCGCCGCGAGCGGAGCATTCAGTTCGAGGGCCGCCTGGAGACGCTTCTCCTCATCGCGATCTTCCTTCAGCTTCCCCGGATTCTTCAGCCGCTGGAGTTCCCCCGGTTTGGTGGACACTCTCAGATCGAGGCAGAGGAACCGGCGAAGGAGTTTGAGCCGGCGGCGAACAGGATTCGGAAGTGGGCGGTGCAAGCCGACATCGACGAGGGGTTGCAGGCCGAGGGGCTGTCGACAGCGGAGCGGGCGGAGCTTCGGGAGCTTCGCCACGAGAATCGGCAGCTGAAGCTGGAGCGGGAGATCCTGGGAAGAGATTGACCTTAGAAGGCCAACCTCCGCCCTTGGCGAGGTACCGAGTACGGTCCTCAGGACAAGGGAACATGGGCTCGAAGCCCACGAACGGAGATTGTCCCTATGGGACACGGTAGGGACGGAGCACCGGAGCTGACAGTGGATCTGGATCGCGGAGATCGGCATTGCGAGATCTGCGTCCTGGACGAGGAGGGCGCGGTGGTAGAGCGGGGGAAGGTGCGAACAGAGGAACTCGCGCTGCGCCGCCGGTTCGGAGGAATGGAGCCGGTACGGGTCATCCTGGAGGTGGGGACCCACTTTCCGTGGATCAGCCGACTCCTGTCGGTACTCGGGCACGAGGTGGCGATCGCGGACCCGCGGAAGCTGAGGCTCATCCACGAGAACCCGCGCAAGACGGATCGGGCCGACGCGGAGTACCTTGCCCGCGTGGGCCCCGATCGGGGTGGATTCGCGATCCGGACTTCTGCGCAGGGAGGAGGGCGCACCACTGCTGCGGGAGTTGGCCGGGAAGGTCGGCTACCGCGCGGTCCGCACCGGGGTGTTGTCGGACGCGCGGGATCCGGGTCGCATGCCTGCAGGGTGGATTCCTGGCCCTCCCGCTGACGATGCAGGGCTGATCGTCCACAGTCCCGACCGGGATCCAGAGCAGTGGCCACGAGTGGCTCCTTGTGTTTCATGCGAGCCGTCGGGATCAAGACACTTGAGGACAGGCTCCCGGAGTACGTCCGCATCGCCGCGGGCGGCGAGACCGTTCTGGTCGTGGATCGGGACCGGGTGGTGGCGGAGATCGGTCCAGCCCGGAGCGGATGGCGATCCTTTCCGAGATCCTCGCGGACCTCGACGAGGACCGCGCCAAGCGATGACACCGCGCTGGGGCTTCGTCTACCTTGACACGTCCGTGGCGCTCGCCCACCTCCTCCCGGATCCGGAGGCACCTTCACCCGGACTCCGGAGCGAGCCACCGGTCTCGAGTCGCCCGCTCGAATGCGAGATGGGCATACGGTTATGCGCCTTCGGGCTCGAAGAGTCCCACGGCCAGTTGGCCAGGGAGCTTCTGAACCGCGGTTCGCTGCTGGAGCTGGTGGCGCCGGTCGTGGGCGCTGTCAGGACTCTCCCCCTCGCCCCCCCGCCCTTGACCCGCACCGCTGACCGGCGGAGCTTTCCGGGCATGAACGGACAGCGCCACCCCCACCATCACGCACATCACGGGGCCCCGACGGGCGCCGTGGGATCGGTGGTGCGCGGCTAGGACGTCCGCTCCCCCCCTCTCGCGCCGCGGCCCGTCGGAAGACCGGGCCGCGGCGCTTTTTCTTGCCTCGCGGGTAGACGCCCGGCCCCTCGAACACCCCCTCGAACGCGCCGGCGACCACACCGGCCCACCCCTCACACCACCGTCCCGAAGAGACCGATCCCGTGCCAGGCATGAACGCGCGCCCCCCCTTTCCCCGCCCCGACTACCGGAGCCTGCAACGCTACGCCCCGGACCGGCGCCCCGTGGGGACCGACCTGAGCGACAATACCAACCTGTGGGGGACGCACCCGGGGGCGCTGGCGCGCGTGCGGGGCGCCGATCCGCACGCCCTCGCCCGGTACCCGTACCTCTACGCGGACGAGCTGCGCGCGGCCGCGGCGGCTCGCCTCGGGGTGGGCGAGGACCAGGTGGCGACCGGGTGCGGCTCCGACGACGTGCTGGACTCGCTCTGGCGGGCCCTGGCGGAGAGCGACGGGGTGGTGCGCTACCCGGCCCCCACCTTTGCCATGGTGGAGCCGTTCTGCCGCATGAACGGGCGCGTCGCCGATCCCGTCCCCTGGTCCGAGGCGCTGGCGGACCCCCTCCGGCTGCTGGCCGGCGACCCGGCGCTGGTCTACGTCTGCCGCCCCAACAACCCCACCGGAGTCCAGCCGCCGCGGGAATGGGTGGAGGCGCTCCTGCGGGCGACCCGGGAGGACGGTCCGGTGGTGCTCTTCGACGAGGCGTACGCGGACTTCGCGGGCGAGACGCTGGTGCCGAAGGTGGTGGAGCACCCGCGCGCGCTGGTGACGCGCACGCTCTCCAAGGCGTTCGGGCTGGCGGGGATGCGGGTGGGGCTGGCCGTGGGAAGCGCCGCCGTGGTGGGGGAGATCGAGAAGAGCCGGGGACCGTACAAGGTGAGCCGGCTGGCGGAGACGGCGGCGGTGGCGGCGCTGCGGGACGAGGAGGGGTGGGTCGCGGCCACGGTGGCGGAAGCCGTCGAGAACCGCGAGCGGCTGCGGGGTGAACTGGACGGGCGCGGGCTCGCGCCCCTCCCCTCGCGGGCCAACTTCCTGCTCTTCCCGGTCGCGGAAGGGCGGGCGGGCGCCTTCGCGGAGGCGCTCCGGGAGCGGGACGTCGCGGTGCGCCCCTTCCCCGACTGCCCGGACGTGGGCGACGCCCTGCGCGTCACCGTGGGGCCCTGGCCGCTGATGGAGGCCTTCATGGCCGCGCTGGACGGGGTGCTGGGGCGGGATCCGTCGCTGGCGCGGGCGTCCGCGGAGGACGGCGGGGGTCCGCGGGATGGCGGCGGCGCGGGGGAGGGCCGGTGAGCCCGCTCCGCGTCGCCCTCTTCGACTACGGCGTGGGCAACCTCCACTCCCTGGGCAAGGCGCTCGAGGCGGGGGGCGCCCGGGTGGCGGTGACCTCCGACTGGGAGGAGGCGCTCGCCGTGCAGGCGCTGGTGCTCCCGGGCGTCGGGGCGTTCGCGGCCGCGGTGCAGGCGCTCCCCGGGGACCGGGCGCGGGTGCGGGAGGCGCTGGCGGCGGGACTCCCCTGCCTGGGCATCTGCCTGGGAATGCAGCTCCTGTTCAGCGCCAGCGAGGAGGGGGAAGGGGCGGGGATCGGGATCCTGCCCGGGACGGTGCGCCGCCTGCGGGCGCCGGTGGTGCCGCAGATGGGGTGGAACGTGGTCGAGGCGACGGGCGACCCGCTCTTCCACGAGGTCGGCGGGGTCGGCGAGGGGTTCGGAGATCCGCCGCTCACCGCCTATTACGCGAACTCGTTCGTGTGCGAGCCCGACGACCCCTCCGACGTCGTCGCCTGGTCCACCTACGCCGGGGACCGCTTCGCGGCCGGGGTGCGGCGGGGCAACACCTGGGGGGTGCAGTTCCACCCGGAGAAGAGTTCCACCCCGGGGCGGCGCATCATCGCCAACTTCCTGGGGCAGGTGGCGGCATTGGCCGGACCGAAGCAGGTGTCCCCGTGATCGCGGTCCCGGCCGTGGACCTCCGGGGCGGGCGCTGTGTGCAGCTGGTGGGCGGGCGCCCGGAGGACGAGCGGGTTTCGCTCCCCGACCCGCCGGCGGTGGCCCGGGCGTGGTGGGAGCGCGGCTTCGGCGCGCTGCACGTCGTGGACCTGGACGCGGCGCTGGGCACGGGCCACAACCGGGCGGTGATCGCCGACGTGGCGTCCGCCTCGCCGGCCGACACCCAGGTGGGGGGCGGGGTGCGGGACGAGGCGGCGGTGGCGGCGCTGCTCGCGCTCGGGGTCTCCCGGGTGGTGGTGGGCACGCGCGCGGTGGACGACCCGGCGTGGCTGGCGGAGACCGCTCGCCGCCATCCCGGCCGCCTGACGGTGGCCGCCGACGTCCGGGATGGGGTGGTGCTCCGCAAGGGGTGGACCGAGGGGACCGGGCTGCGGCTCGACGACCTGCTGGCCACCCTTGCCGACCTTCCCCTGGCCGGCGTCCTGTGCACCGACGTGGGCCGGGAGGGGCAGATGGAGGGGATCGACCGGGCGGCGGTGGCCCGGGCGCTGGCCGCCTCACCCCACCCCATGTGGATCTCCGGGGGGGTGACCACCCTGGAGGAGCTGGAATACCTGGCCGGCGCCGGGGCCGCGGGCGTGGTCCTGGGGATGGCCCTCTACACCGGACGGCTGGACGCCGTCGCCGTCGCCCGCCGGTGGGGTGGTGCGGGCCCGGCGGCCGGAACGACCCCCGAAACCCCCGATCCCGGGAGGAACGCATGACCAGGCTCGAGCGCGAGACCAGGGAGACCCATATCACGCTGGAGGTCGGGCGGGAAGGTGGCGAGATCGCCGTGAACACCGACGATCCCTTCCTGACGCACATGGTGGTGACGCTGGCCCGCTACGCCGGGCTGGGGGTCACCCTGGAGGCCACCGGCGACCTGCGCCACCACCTGGTGGAGGACGTGGCCATCGCCCTGGGGACCGCCCTGGCCCGCGAGGTCCCGGCCGAGGCGGAGCGCTACGGGTGGGCCACCGTCCCCATGGACGACGCCCTGGTGCGGGCCGCCCTGGACCTGGGGGGGAGGGCCTGGTACGAAGGGGAGCTGCCCTCACCCCTGTACGAGCACTTCCTCCAGTCGCTGGCCGTGAACCTGGGTGCCACCCTGCACGTGGTGGTGGAGCGCGGCCGGGACCGCCACCACGTGGTGGAGGCGGCGGTGAAGGCCACCGGGCTCGCCCTGCGCCAGGCGCTCCGGAAGGGCGACACGGTCTTCAGCACCAAGGGCTCGGTCAGGACCGACTGGGGCGACGGCGACCGGGAGACCGATCTGTGAGCCTCAAGTCACGCGTGGTGGTGTGCCTGGACGTGAAGGACGGCCGGGTGGTGAAGGGGACCAACTTCGAGGGGCTCCGCGACGTGGGGGACCCGGTCGAGCTGGCGGCCCGCTACGAGGCCGCGGGAGCGGACGAGATCTGCTTCCTGGACATCTCCGCCTCGCACGAGGGGCGGGGCACCCTGCTGGACACGGTGCGGCGCACCGCCGAGGTGCTCTTCGTGCCGCTCACGGTGGGGGGCGGCGTGCGCACGGTGGACGACATCGGCCCGCTGCTGAGGGCCGGGGCGGACAAGATCAGCGTGAACAGCGCCGCGGTGCGGGACCCCTCCCTCCTCACGGAGGGGGCTCGCCGCTACGGGGCGCAGTGCATCGTGGCCAGCATCGACGCCGCCCGGGAGCCCGACGGGGGATGGCGGCACTTCACCCACGGGGGCCGCACCCGCACCGACCTGGACGCGGTGGCGTGGGCGGCGCGCTGCGCGGAGCTGGGGGCGGGCGAGATCCTTCTCACCTCGATCGACCGGGACGGCGTCCGCACGGGGTACGACCTGGAGCTGACCCGGGCGGTGGCCGACCGGGTGGACGTGCCGGTGGTGGCCTCCGGGGGGGCCGGGAACGCCGCCCACCTGCGGGACGCCTTCACCGAGGGCCATGCCTCCGCGGCGCTGGTGGCGGGGATCCTGCACGAGGGCCTGACCACCGTGGCCGAACTCAAGAACGCCCTGCGCGGGTGGGGAGTGGACGTGCGATGACGACACCGGACGGGGGCCCGGCTCCTGCGACCGACCGCACCCTGCGGGGGCCCTCCGACCTGGACGCCCTGTCCTTCGACGACCGGGGGCTGGTGCCGGTGGTGGCGCAGCACGCCGGGACGGGCGCGGTGCTGATGGTGGCCTGGGCCGACCGGGAGGCGCTCGTGCGCACCCTGGAGTCGGGCGAGGTCTGGTTCTGGTCGCGGAGCCGCGGGCAGCTCTGGCGGAAGGGGGAGACCAGCGGAAACACGCTGCAGGTCGTCTCCGTGCATGCCGACTGCGACGGCGACACCGTGCTGGCGCGGGTCCGTCCCGCGGGTCCGGCCTGCCACACCGGGGAGCGCACCTGCTTCGGCGAGGGGGCCGATCCCACGCTGGCGGCCCTGGCGGAGACGCTCCGGCGCCGCGCCGTCGAGCGCCCTGAGGGGAGCTACACGGTCCGCCTGCTGGACGACCCAAACCTGCGCACCAAGAAGCTGGGAGAGGAGACGGCCGAACTCATCCGTGCGCTGGTGCAGGGCGACGCCGACCGCGCGGCCGAGGAGGCGGCCGACCTCTTCTATCACGTCCTGGTGGCGCTCCTGGCCGAGGGTGGCTCACCCGACGCGGTGCTGGAGGCCCTGGAGGGGCGGCGGTAGGACGCTCAGAGCGACCGCAGCACCCGGTCCTCCCACGCCACCTCCGGGGGCGGACGGTCCTGCTCGCGGTACCAGGCGTAGGTCTCGGTGAGGCCGGCCTCGAAGGGGGTGAGGGAGAGCCCCAGGAGGTCCCGGACCCGGTCGCCCGTAACCGTGATGGGCGCAACGTCCAGGTAGGCACCGAAGTAGAGGGGCGGCGCCATCAGGCCGCCCCCCTCCGCCAGCAGCCGCTCCCGGGGCACGGGGACGATCTCGGCCTCCACCCCCGCCACCTCCGCCAGGGTGCGCACGAATCCGGCCTGGGTGACGGGGGCGTCCGCCAGGTTGAAGGCCCGGCCCGCGCCCGCGTCGCGGGTGGCCGCCCGCAGCGCGGCCCGCGCGACGTCCGCGGCGTGCACCCATTGCATGGTGCGGCCCCCGTCCTCCGGCAGGAGGATGGGCCGCCCGGCCCGGAGCCGGTCCCAGAAGAAGGCCTCCCGCTCGAAGGGGTTGTGGGGCCCGTAGACGAAGGCGGGGCGCAGCGTGCTCACCCGGAGTCCGCTCTCCTTCCCCAGGCGGAACAGGGTGCGCTCGCTCTCGGCCTTGTGCGCGCCGTAGCGGTTCGGGTGGTCGGCGGGGAGGAGGTCGGCGTCCTCGTTCCACGGCCCACCCTCGGCGTAGACGGCCACGCTGGAGGTGAAGACGTAGCGCGCGAGCCCGGGAGCCACGGTGCGCGCGGTCTCCAGGACCTGCCCGGCCGTCGTGCCGCGCTCCCAGTCGTAGACGTTGTCGAACGCCAGGTCGAAGGCGCGCCCCGCCAGCGAGGCCCGCACGGCCGCCGGGTCGTTGCGGTCGGCGCGCACCTCCGTGACCCGTCCCCCGAACGGGGTGGTCGCCCCGCGGTGGAGAACGGTGACGTCGTCCCCGCCCGCGAGCAGGGCCTCCACCAGGGGGCGTCCGATGAGGCTGGTGCCTCCGATGACCAGTGCGCGTGCCATGGGGTTCCTGTCGGGGGTGAGGCAGCGGGATCCGCGCCG
>JAVVFC010000053.1:0-17033 GCA_032250975.1 Longimicrobiales bacterium
TCCTCCTCCTCTACGGGGGAGTGGCCGCACCGCCGTTCCTGCGCTTCGAACGGGCCGGGGACGACGGGCCGACGGAACTGCAGGGGCTGGAGCTGCTCAACCTGGTGTCCGAAGACGAGGATGCGCCCGATCGGCCGCAGGACCCGCCGCGGGAGGTGGTGGAGCGGCAGCCGGTGCCGGTCGAGACCCGGGCCGACGCACCCCCGGCCGCGGCCGAGGAGCCCGAACCGGGCCGGCCGGTCCAGCCGGAGGACGCGGCTCCCGCGGGCGTAGCCGCCGCCGAGCGCCTGCGGGTGCGCATCGGGGACGAACGCCTCTGGGCGCCGCTCACCTCCGAGGAACTGGCCGAGGTCACCATCCGCCAGTTCCTCGAGTCGGACCTGGCCTGGCGCCTGGGCCTCTGGCAGGATTCCATGGCATTGGCCGGGGAGCGGGAGGCGCGGGCCACGGACTGGACCTACACCGACGAGGACGGCAACCGGTGGGGCGTCTCGCCCGGCAAGCTGCATCTGGGCTCCATCACCCTGCCACTCCCCTTCAACTTCGGCATCAACCCTGGACGCTACGAGGATGCCCAGGAGCGCGCCTACCTGGACGCCGAGATCCGCCGCGGCACGGTGGGCGCCGAAGTGCGCGCCACCTGGAAGGAGCGCGCCGAGGCCATTCGCAAGCGCAGAAATGCGGAGCGCGAGGAGGCCGCCCGCGAGGCTGCGCGCGCGGGGCCCCGGCGGAGCCGTCCCGACACCACCCGCGCTCCGGGCCAATCCCGCTGAATGCAGGGATTTGCGCGCGTTGACGCTCTCCGCGCGCGAGCCTAGACTTGCCTGTCCGACGCGGCGTCCGGATGGCTCCGGCGCCGCGCGGCGTTTTCCCGCCTGCCGCGATCCTTCCGAGCCGTCCCGGAGCCGACATTGAGCCAGGAACTGGCCCCCCGCTTCGACCCCCGCGCCGTGGAGCCCGAGCTCTACCGCCGCTGGCTGGAGGGCGGGCGCTTCCATGTGCCCGCCTCGGCGGTGCTCGAGGAGGGGCGGGACCCCTACGTCATCGTCATTCCCCCGCCCAACGTCACGGCGGTGCTCCACATGGGGCACGGGCTGAACAACACCATCCAGGACGTGCTGATCCGCTTCCGCCGCATGCAGGGTCGTGCGGCCGAGTGGCTGCCCGGAACCGACCACGCCGGCATCGCCACGCAGAACGTGGTGGAGCGCCTCATTGCCCGCGAAGGACTTACGCGGGACGACCTCGGGCGCGAGGCCTTCGTGAAGCGGGTCTGGGCGTTCGTCGAGGAGACCGGCGGCACCATCCTCGATCAGCTCAAGGCGATCGGCTGTTCCTGCGACTGGGAGCGCACCGCCTTCACGCTGGATCCACATCTCTCGCGCGCCGTGCGCGAGGTCTTCGTGCGCCTCTACGAGCAGGACCTGGTCTACCGGGGCGAGTACATCATCAACTGGTGCCCGCGCTGCCTCACCGCGCTCTCCAACGAGGAGGCGGAGGGCGAGGAGGGCGAGGGGCGGCTCTGGCACCTGCGCTATCCGCTGGTGGAGAGCGCCTGGCCGGCGGCGGAGGCCGCGCGGGCGGCGGGCGCGGAGGCGGTCGGCCGCTTCGGGGAGGAGCCGGACGACCAGGGCCGGGCGGGGTGGTACCTGACCGTCTCCACCACCCGACCCGAGACCATGCTGGGCGACACCGCGGTGGCGGTGAATCCCGACGATGCGCGTTACGCGCCCCTCGTAGGCGCGGATGTCCACCTGCCCCTTACCGGGCGCACCATCCCGGTGGTGGCGGACGCCTACGTGGACCCGGAGTTCGGGACCGGCATGGTGAAGGTCACGCCGGCGCACGACCCCAACGACTTCGAGATCGCGCAGCGCACGGGGGCCGCCGTGCTGAACGTCATGACGGACGCGGCCGCCATGAACGAGAACGTGCCCGGACCGTTCCGGGGGCTGGACCGCTTCGAGGCCCGCAGGGCGGTGCTCGCGGCGCTGGCGGCCGAGGGGCTCGGGGCCGGCGACGATCCGCACGTGCACACCGTACCGCGCTGCTATCGCTGCGACACGGTGGTGGAGCCGCGGCTCTCGCTGCAGTGGTTCGTGCGCATGAAGCCGCTGGCCGGTCCGGCGCTGGAAGCCTCCCGGAATGGGTCGCTCCGCTTTACGCCGGAGCGGCACCGCAAGGTGTACGAGCACTGGCTCGAGAACATCCGGGACTGGTGCATCTCGCGCCAACTCTGGTGGGGGCACCGGATTCCGGTATGGTACTGCGACACGTGCGACGGGGTGCACGTGCTGCGCTCTGATCCCGAGGTGTGCCCCGCCTGCGGCAGCGCGGAGCTGCGCCAGGACCCCGACGTGCTGGACACCTGGTTCTCGTCGCAGCTCTGGCCTCTGAGCCCCTTCGGCTGGCCCGACGAGACCGACGATCTGAAGGCGTTCTACCCGGGGCACACCATGTGCACCGCTCCCGAGATCCTCTTCTTCTGGGTGGCGCGCATGGTGATGATGGGGCTCGAGCTGCGGGGCGAGCTCCCCTTCACCGAGGTCTATCTGCACGGGACGGTGCGGGACGCCCAGGGCCGCAAGATGTCCAAGTCGCTCGGAAACGGCATCGACCCCCTGGCGGTGGTCGGGCGGTACGGGGCCGACGCCATGCGGTTCACCCTGATGAACGCCTGCGCCATCGGGACCGACATTCTGCTCGACCACGAGGACACCGAGTCCGCCTTCGCCGTGGGCCGGAACTTCGCCAACAAGGTGTGGAACGCGGGCCGCTTCACGCTGATGTCACTCGGCGAGGGCCCGGTGCGGGGCGTGGACGCCGTGGCGGACGACCTCCGGGTGGAGGACCGTTGGATCCTGTCGCGGCTGGCATCCGCCACCGACGCGGTCACGGACGGGATGGAGCGGTTTCGACTGCACGAGGTGGCCGAGCGCACCTACCACTTCTTCTGGGGTGAGCTGGCGGACTGGTACCTGGAGCTGGTCAAGCCGCGCCTGGCGGGCGAATCGGGGGAGGCATCGCGGGAGGCGGCCCGCTCCACGCTGGTGACGGTTCTGGACGGCGTGCTCCGGCTGCTGCACCCGCTCATGCCCTTCGTGACCACGGCGCTCTGGGACCGGCTGCCGTGGCCCGAAGGGGCCGGGTCCCGACCCGGGGAACTGATGGTGGCCCCCTGGCCGCGGGCGTCCGCCGAGTGGCGGAACCCGGAGGCCGAGCGGATGCTGGCGGGCTTCCAGGCGCTGGTCACCGCGGTGCGGAGCCTGCGCAAGGAGTACGGCGTGGGGGAGGGCCAGTCCGTCACGGTGCACGTCGAAGCGGCCGATCCCGCACTCCGCGGCGTGGTCGAGGGGTTGGCGGGCCCGCTCGGGAGGCTGGCGCGCGTCGAGACGCTGTTGTGGAGCGGCCCCGAAGCGGGAGCGGTGGGGGCGGCGGACGTCCTGCACGACGGCACCCGCGTCTTCCTGCCGCTCGCGGGTCTGGTGGACCTGGAGAAGGAGCGGGCGCGCCTGGATCGCGAAATCGAACGCCTGGTGGGAGTGCTGCGTGGCACCGAAGCCAAGCTCGCCAACCGGAACTTCACCGCAAGGGCGCCTGCCGAGGTGGTGGCACGCGAGCGGGAGAAGGCGGAGAGCCAGCGCGCGCAGCTTCGGGGGCTGGAGGAGAAGCGCGCCCGCTTCCCGGGAGGGGGATGAGGCGGTCGGCCACGGCCGCCGTCCTGCTGGCGGGGGCCACGCTGTTCGCCGGCGCCTGCGCGCGCCAGGGGGCGCCCACCGGGGGCCCCGACGACCGGATGCCGCCGGCGGTGGTCTCGGTCGATCCCGAGCCCTTCGCCACCGTCGCGCCGGGCACTGACCGGTTGCGGGTACGGTTCAACGAGCGCATCAGCGAGCAGGCGGGCGGGGGGGCGCTCGAGAACGCGGTGCAGATCTCGCCCGAGGTCGCGCGTTACTCGGTGGACCACAAGCGGGACGGTCTGGACATCCACATCCCGGGGGGACTCCGTCCGGGCGCCACCTACACCATCCGGCTCCTGCCCGTGATCCGGGACATGTTCTCCAACAACATGGTGGCCCCCTTCGAGTGGGCGCTCTCCACCGGGGGCACCTTCACCGGGAATGCGGTGGCGGGACAGGTGTGGGACCGGGTCACCGGGGAGCCGGCCGCGGACCTGCGTGTGGCGCTGGTGCCGGAAGGCGAGAGCGGGCCGGACACGCTCCGCTGGGTCGCCACCTCGGGGCAGGACGGGCTCTATGCCCTGCGGCTCCTTCCGCCCGGGCCCTTCCGTCTGGAGGCCTTCCAGGACCGCAACCGGAACCGGGTGCGCGACGCCAACGAGCCGCAGGCGGTGCTGCGCGACTCGCTCGGGGTGGCCGACACCCTCTTCCTGGACCTGCCGGTGCTGCTGCCCGACACCACCCCGGCCGCGCTGCTGCGGGCCGAGCTGCTGGACTCGATGGTGGTGCGGCTGGTCTTCGACGACATGCTGGATCCCACGGTACCGGTAGAGGCGGTGCGCGTCAGCCTCACCGCGGCGACCGACACCGCGGCGGGGGCGGCGGCCGCGCCCACGCCCGCCTCCGGCGCCTCGGTGATCCCGGACGTGGCGCGCCTCTTCCACGAATCGCGCTGGGGACGCCACCGAGACTCCCTGGCGGCGGCGGCCGACACGGCCCACCGGGAAGCCATCACCCAGGCGCTGGCGGCGGGCGACACGGCGCGGGCCGACGCGCTCGCGCTCGAGGGTCCCCCTCCGGTCCCCGGGGGAGAGCGCGGGGGACGCCGGGCGGCCGGCGCGCGCACCGGGCCCCTGCCGGACGGGTCGCCCCCGCCCGCCACCACGCTGGTGGTGCTGCTCGCAGGGCCGCTCCCGATGGGGGTGCCGGTGGCCTTCGAGGCGGACTCGGTCACGAACCTGAACCGGCTGCCGGACGGGGGCGGGCGCACCGTCGTGCTGCGGGAGCGCCCTCCGCCGGACACGATTCCGCCGGCGACGGCCGACACCGTCCCGCCCGCCGACACCGCGCGGTCCGCGCCGCCGCCCCTGCTGCCCGCGCTCCGTCCGGGCGCGCGCCGGTTCCGGTGACGGATCCCCGGCGCGCCCTGCCCGGTGTCGACACGCTGCTGGCCCGCGCCGCGGCGGAGGGGCGGCTGGAGGGCCACGCGCCCGCGCGGGTGCGCGAGGCCCTGCGGGCGGCGCTGGCGGCCGCCCGCGCGGCCGTCACGGCCGGAGGCGCCGACGTGGATCCGGGGGATCCCGACCCCCACCTGGCGTTCGCGGAACGCTGGTTGGAGAGGGATGCCCGGCCCTCGCTCCGCCGCGTGGTCAACGCCACCGGCGTGGTGCTGCACACCAATCTGGGGCGAGCGCCGCTGGCCGCCGCCGCCCGGGAGGCCATGGTGCGGGCCGCCGAGGGGTACGAAAATCTGGAGTTCGACCTGGAGCGCGGCGCCCGCGGTTCGCGTTACGTGCACTGCGCCGCGCTGATCTCCGAACTCACCGGCGCCGAGGACGCACTGGTGGTGAACAACTGCGCGGGGGGGCTGGTGCTCGCGCTCAACGCCCTGGCGCGGGGGCGCGACGTGGTGGTGAGCCGGGGCGAGATGGTCGAGATCGGGGGCGGTTTCCGCATCCCCGAAGTCCTCGAGCAGGCGGGGGCGGGGCTCCGTGAGGTGGGGGCCACCAACCGGACGCGCATCGAGGACTACCGGGCGGCGGTGCGCGCGGGCGGCGTCGCAGCGCTGCTCAAGGTGCACCGATCCAACTTCCGCATCGGCGGCTTCACCGAGGAGGCGTCGCTCGCGGAGCTCGCGGACCTGGCCCGCCAGGCGGAGGTTCCGCTCGTGCACGACCTCGGCTCGGGGCTGCTCGCGGACGCGGCCGCGCTCGGGCTGCCCCCCGAGCCCACCCCGCACGACAGTCTGGCGGCGGGCGCCGGGCTGGTGGTGTTCTCGGGCGACAAGCTGCTGGGCGGGCCCCAGGCGGGGCTGGTGGCGGGGCGGCGTGAGCTCGTGGCCCGCCTGCGCGGGAGCCCGCTCTGCCGCGCCCTGAGAGTCGACAAGGCGACGCTGGCGGCGCTCGAGGCCACGCTCCGGCTCTACCGGGACCCGGAGCGGGCGGTCCGCGAGATCCCCGTGCTGGAGATGCTCACCCGCCCCCTCGACCAACTCGACGCGGCCGCCGGGGAACTCGCCCGCGCGGTGGCCGGCGTGGCCGCGCGGGCCGGGGCCCGAGTGTCCGTGGGGGCGTCGACGGGACGGGTGGGTGGCGGGACCTTCCCGGAGCACCCGCTGCCGGCGCGTGTGCTGCGGGTGGAGAGCGCCGGAGGGGGCGGTGAAGGGGGAGCCATGGCGCTGGCGGCGCGTCTCCGGGGTTGGGATCCGCCCGTGGTGGCGCGCGTGGAGGGGGACGCACTCCTGGTCGATCCGCGCACGCTGCAGGAAGGGGAGCCGGAGATCGTGCGCGCGGCCCTGGTGGCGGCGCTCGCGCAGGCGCCCGGGTCCGTTGACCCCCCCTCCGGGCTCGGGTAGCTTTCGCCCCGCGTCGGGGGGTGCCGCCCGGGCGGGAACCGCCTCCGTAACCACCGGGTATCAGCCCCCCGAACCGACCCCCAACCGAGCCCACCGAGGAAGGATGATTCTCTCCCTCACCGACACGGCCGTCAGCAAGGTCCAGGAGTTCATGGCGGAGCACGGCGCCGAGACCCAGGCGGGTCTGCGCGTCGCCGTGCTTCCCGGCGGGTGCTCCGGCTTTCAGTACGGATTGAACATCGAGGACGCCCCCGAGGCGGAAGACGAGATCTTCGACCTCTCCGGGGTGCGCATCTTCGTGGACCCCTTCAGCGCCCAGTACCTGGAGGGCGTGGAGATCGACTACGTCAGCAGCATGATGGGCTCGGGCTTCTCCTTCAGGAACCCCAACGCCGCGGGCGGTTGCGGGTGCGGTTCGTCCTTCACGGTCTGAGCCCGCTCCTTCCGATGCCGACGCCTCCGGGTGACGCCCGGAGCCCGACGGGTCCCACGCCGGAGACTCCATGATCCGCCTGTCCGGTCCCTCCGACGCCCTGCCCACGCCCCTGGAGTACGCCGCGCTCCCCCCGTCCGAGCTGGCGGAGCGCATCCGGGCGCGCAAGACGGAGTTGAACGCCGTCATCCTGGGCCACAACTACCAGCGGGTGGAGATCCAGGAGGTGAGCGACTACCTGGGCGACTCGCTGGGGCTCTCCCAGGAGGCGGCCGACACGGACGCCGACGTGATCGTCTTCTGCGGCGTGCACTTCATGGCCGAGACCGCCAAGGTGCTCTCGCCCGGGAAGACGGTGCTCATGCCGGACCTGCGCGCCGGCTGCCCCATGGCGGACTTCGTCACCGGGAGCGCGCTCAGCCGCCTCAAGGACGCCCACCCCGACGCCGCCGTGGTGGCCTACGTGAACTCCACCGCGGAGGTGAAGGCCCTCTCCGACATCTGCTGCACCTCGTCCAACGCCGTGCAGGTGGTGGAGTCCATTCCCCCGGAGCGGCCCATCCTCTTCGTGCCCGACCGCAACCTGGCGGCCTACGTGCAGGAGAAGACCGGCCGGGACAACATCATCGCCTGGGACGGCTACTGCTACGTGCACGACGACATGGTGCTCGAGGAGCTGGACCGGGCGCGCCGGGCCCACCCCGAGGCCCGCGTGGTCGTGCACCCGGAGGCGCGGCAGGACCTGCTGGAGCAGGCCGACTTCGTCACCTCCACGTCGGGCATGGTCCAGCTGGCCGAGGAGCACGACGCCCTCATCATCGGCACCGAGCGCGGGCTGGTGGACCGCCTCCGTCAGCGCTTCCCGGAGAAGACCCTCATCCCCCTCTCGGGCGCCGCCATCTGCGGCAACATGAAGCTGAACACGCTCGCCAAGCTGGCGTGGTGCCTGGACCACCGGCAGCACGAGGTGCGGCTGGACGAGGCGGTGCGGGCGGGCGCCGAGCGGAGCCTGCGGCGCATGCTGGAGATCTCCGGGGGGTGGCGGCCGGCGAATGCCGAGGAGTCCGAGCTGGAGCTGGTGGGCGTCCGGCCCCGGGGGTGCGGTTGCGCCTGACACCATGAAGGTGCGCTGCTTTCCCGGGGGACCGTTCCAGGAGAACGGCTACCTGGTCCTCTCCGAGCGGGGTCCGGCCACGGTGGCCGTGGACCCGGGGGGCGGCGCCGGCGAGATGGTGCGCTTCCTGGAGGAGGAGGGGCGGGCGCTTACCGCCATCGTCCTCACCCACGCCCACCTCGACCACGTGGACGGCGTCCCGGCCGTGCGGGCCTTCGCACCCGACGCCCCCATCCACCTGCACCCGGCCGACCGGCTCCTGTACGACGCCGTCCCCGACCAGGCCCGCATGTTCGGCCTGCCGGCCCCTGCGCTCCCCGCGCCCGACGTGGAGATCGTCCCGGGGGCCGACCTCGCGCTGGCCTCCGACCTCCGCTTCCAGGTGCGCTTCGCCCCCGGCCACGCCCCCGGGCACGTGATCCTGGTGGCCGACGCGGAGGGGTGGGCGCTGGTCGGCGACGTCGTCTTCCAGGGCTCCATCGGTCGCACCGACCTGCCGGGGGGTGACTTCCAGACCCTCATGCGTTCCATTCGGGAGCAGGTCCTCACCCTCCCGGACGAGATGCGCCTCCTCCCCGGACACGGGCCCGAGACGTCGGTGGGCAGGGAGCGCCGCACCAACCCCTTTCTCACCGGAACGTACGCAGGTTGACCCCGCCCGACGCCCCCCGGCTTCCGCTCGGCGCCGCCGTCTTCGCCAGCGGGTCGGGGAGCAACTTCCAGTCCCTCCTCGACGCCGAGCGCGCCGGCGGCGCGGACCACGCGTGGCGCACCGTGCTCCTGGTGTCGGACCGGGGTGGGATCGGCGCCCTCGAGCGCGCGGAGCGGGCCGGCGTCCCCACGCGCGTGGTCCCCGTCAAGGACCGCGACCCGGACGAAGTGGGCCGCGAGATGGTCACCGCGCTGGCGGCGGCCGGCGTCGATGTGGTCTTCCTGGCGGGCTACCTGCGCCTGGTGCCGGCCGCCGTGGTGGCGCGCTGGTCGGGCCGGATCCTGAACATCCACCCGGCCCTGCTGCCCGCCTTCGGAGGGAAGGGGATGTGGGGCCGGCACGTGCACGAGGCGGTCCTCGCCTCGGGCGCCCGGATCACGGGACCGACCGTGCACGTGGTGGACGAGCGCTACGACGAGGGCGCCATCCTGGCGCAGTGGCCCGTTCCGGTCCGCCTCGGAGACACCCCCGCCTCGTTGGCGGCACGGGTCCTCTCCGTGGAGCACCGGCTCTATCCCCTCGCTGCGGCCCACCTCTGCCGCGCCCTCGCGGCCGGCGAGGAGCCCCGACCCCTGGACTTCACCGGGGACGCCTTCGCGTCCACCGGATCCCCCGGCATCTGAACCCCTGCAGGCAGAGGCATGGCTGAGAAACGCGCGCTCCTGAGCGTATCCGACAAGACGGGCATCGTGGACTTCGGGAGGGCGCTGGCGGCGCGGGGGTGGACGCTCCTCTCCACCGGCGGCACCGCGGCCGCGCTCCGGGACGCCGGCCTCGACGTGGTCGACGTGGCCGAGGTCACCGGCCACCCGGAGATGATGGACGGGCGCGTGAAGACGCTCCACCCGGCCGTGCACGCCGGGATCCTGGCCCGCCGCGACCACCCCTCGGACGCCCAGGAGATGGCCGCGCAGGGGTACGGCGCGATCGACCTGGTGGCGGTGAACCTCTACCCGTTCCGGGAGACGGTGGCGCGGCCGGACGTCCCCCTGGGCGTGGCCATGGGGAAGGTGGACATCGGCGGGCCCACCATGATCCGGGCCGCCGCCAAGAACCACGCCGCCGTCTGGGTGGTGGTGGATCCGGCCGACTACGGGCGGGTGCTGGCCGCCGAGGACGCGGGTGAGAACGGACCCGAGGTGGCGCTGCGCAGAACGCTGGCCGCCAAGGTCTTCCGGCACATGGCCGGCTACGATGCGGCGGTGGCCTCCTTCCTGGAGACGGGGCAGGGGGGGCGACCGTTCACGGTCGTCGCCGCACCGGTGCAGACACTGCGCTACGGCGAGAATCCGGACCAGGAGGCCGCCTTCTACCGCCTGGGAGCCGAGCCCGCCGGCGTGGCCGCGCTGGAGCAGCTCCACGGCAAGGAACTCTCCTACAACAACATCCTGGACCTGGACGGGGCGCTGCTGAGCCTGGCGCCCTTCGCCTTCTCGCCGCGGCCGGCGGTGTGCATCGTCAAGCACACGACGCCCTGCGGTCTGGCAGTGGGCGACACCCTGGTGGAGGCGTACCGGAAGGCGCTGGCCACCGACCCGGTGAGCGCCTTCGGCTCCGTGATCGCCGTGAACCGCCGTCTGGATGCCCCGACCGCCGAGGCCGTGTCGCAGCTCTTCGTCGAGTGCGTCGTGGCGCCCGGGTACGACCCGGAGGCGCTCGCGCTCCTCACCGGCAAGAAGAACCTGCGCCTGCTGGCGGCCCCGGGGGTGGCGGACCCGGTCCCGGACGAGCCGTCGGCGGGGTGGTTCGCCGGCGCCCCCGAGGCGGAGCGGGGCGCGGCGCGCTTCCTGGCCGCCCATGCGCGCCTCCCCGAAGCTGTGAGCTTCCGGAGCGTCTACGGCGGCGTGCTGGTGCAGACCCCGCCCGTCCCGCCCTACTACCGGGAGGGGACGCCGCCCTGGACCGTGGTCACCAGGCGCGCGCCGGACCCCGCCGAGTGGGACGACCTGGCCTTCGCCTGGGGCGCGGTCCATGGCGTCAAGTCGAACGCCATCCTGCTGGCCCGCGGCGGCGCGACCCTGGGGATCGGAGCCGGGCAGATGAGCCGGGTGGACGCCTCGCGCATCGCGGTGCAGAAGGCCGCGGACGCCGGGCTGGACCTGACGGGCTCGGTGCTGGCTTCCGACGCCTTCTTCCCCTTCCGGGACGGGGTGGACGCCGCCGCCGAGGCGGGCGTGCGCGCCATCGTCCAGCCCGGGGGCTCGGTGCGGGACGGGGAGGTGATCGCCGCGGCCGACGAGCACGGGATCGCGATGGTCCTCACCGGGCGCAGGCTCTTCCGGCATTAGGGGGAAGGCGAGCCGGGCCCGGGGCCCCCGGGCTCTGGACCTCCCCCGCTCGGCGGTAGAGCTTACGGACTGGCGCCGGCAGCGCGTCCGGCCCACCAGGAGGGGTGGCAGAGCGGTTCAATGCACCGGTCTTGAAAACCGGCGTCCGTAAGGACTCGTGGGTTCGAATCCCACCCCCTCCGTTGTGCAGCGTGGTCCCGGGGCGAGGGGTGCGGCGTTCCGCAGGACGCGCGGCGGCCGCTCGTACCCACGGGGGTGGGCCGGGTCAGGTCGGACCTTGTCCGCGCTTCGGGAACCGTAGAGTCCGCGAGGCGGATTCAAAGCTTTGGAAGCCCGGCTGGCGGAACGCTTGTGGAGGTATGATGTGCGCCCTGCCCCTCCTGAGCGAGTTGGTACGCGGTCTGACGGAGAGGGATTGGGTCGCGCTGGTCGAGCATGCCCATGTGCGGTGCGGAATGTCTTCGGGACGCGACGAGGACCTGGTGGCCGATGTGCTCTCCGACGCCGCGATGGGACGGTTCGACGACCGGCCTGTCCCCCGCGTCCGTCTCATGCCGTTCCTGAAGGGAGTCGTTTACTACTCGAGTCGGAACCTGCACCGTCAACGAACCGCGCAGGGGGTGCTCATGTCGGACCTCGCGGCACCGGGACCACCTGACGCCTGGTCCCTGGCGGAGCAGCTCGAACGAAGGCGAGCCGTGCGGCAATATGTCTTCTGCCTTCCTGTGGACCAGCGTCGGGCCGTGATCCGCTGCCTCCTGAGGGGGTGGACGACGACGGAGGCGGCGGAGGCCGACAATGTTGGGCCGGCCACGATCCGTAAACGCCTGGAGCGGGCCCGCCGCACTCTCAGGGCCCAACTGCGGACATGCATGGGCCAGGAGGGCGACGCGGGAGGTGCGTAAGCACAGGCTCGCTTGGTCTGCCTCTTTCTCCTTGATTGTCACAACCCACGGGGCTGGATACATCAAATAATTGGTGCGGTAAGAGCCCGACCATGAGTCGATGGGCAACCTCAGTTGCACGTCACTGTCCGACTTCCTCATTCCGGGAACCCATCATGCGAGGCACACGCCAATGAAAGGACGCATACTGGTCCTCCTGCTCGCCCTGCCGTCCTTGGGAGGGGCGAGGGGATTGAGTGGACAGGAGCGCGTCCTCCTGGGCCACTCGATGAAGTGTCCCAACTGTGTCGTTCGACTGGAGGAAACTCGGCGATTCGGTCCGGATGTCGTCTTCGGTGAGCCCAAGGCCGTTGCCGGGCTGCCTGATGGGTCCATCGCTGTGTCGTTCTTTCAATCAGGGCCCGAACTCTACCGGATTCACGCGGACGGTCACACGGAGTTGCTCGCGAGATCGGGCGGTGGGCCCTCGGAGGTTCAGGACGTATCCGCGTTGGTCCCTTTCGACGACGGCAGCCTCCTGATCTGGGACTCGACACGTCGCCGTGCATTCCTCCGACGGGCCGATGGGTCCGTCGGCTACGCCTTTCCGATTCCCGGCGCTGTCCACGATGTGGCGTATGCTGGAGTCGGTCGTTACGTGGTCAACGCGGAGGTGCCGAGTGTGCAGATGGCGGGGATTCCCCTGCACCTTATGGGCCAGGACGGGGTCCTCGAAGTGTCGTTCGGTGAGATCGAGGGGGGACTGTATCGCCCCGATATGCCCAACCTCTCCCGTCGGAGCGTAGCCAGTGCCGTTGACCGGCTGTGGACGGTTTTGCCTTCAGTTTATGAGATCGATGAATGGGACAGGAATGGCAATATACTTCGAACGTGGGTGCGGAATGTGCCATGGTTCGAAGGATATGTTACACGTAGGAATATCATAACATCGCAAGAGTACCCGCCTTGGATAGCAGATATAGAAATATTGGGGGAGGGTCTCCTGGCCGTCGTCCTACATGTCGGAAGGGATGGCTGGCGGGACTACCTCGGAGAGCCTGTCAGGACAGAATATGGAGTAAATTATCCAGAAATTAATGTACCGGCAATGACAGAATCCGTTATCGAGATCTTTGACTTCCGGGATGGCACATTAATAGCTGCGACAAGAATGCCTGGGTATATCATAAAAATCACCAAGAGAAGTATGCTGATTGAATACACGCAGTCACCGACGGGTTTTCCTGGGCTTGTGATGTATGATATGAAGGTCGATGGTTGGTGATGATGGCGGGTGTCGCAATTCTTCCAACGACGGGAGGGTCATGATGAAGATGTCCTCGGCGGTCGCGATTGTCGGGATGCTGGGTGCGGTAAGCCCATGGGGTGACAGTGACAAGGCCGTGCTTCCGGTGGTCGCCGCTCCTCCGGCTGGGGTTCTCAAGCTGGAGTCGTACGTTCCTGAATATGCGGGCGGCTTCATGACCGCATCCTGTGCGCCGTGCTCGTGCTGTGACGGAGGATGCGTTCGAATGGAGGTGAAGTTGGGGACCGGGACACCCGGTTTCGAACCCAAGCTTTGCGGGACTGAGGGGTGTGGAAAGTCCTGCGACACGGGGGTGCTTGGTGCCGACTTCAACCTGCTCCTGGACGCGGTACGCTCCGGCGATGTCAACGGGATCGGAATGTTCCTCGCCGCCCACCCTGCGTCGGTCCTCGTCAACCACGAACGACGCTCCCTCACTGTGATGGCGTGCAATGGAGTGGCGGCAAATCTCCCCATTGACGCAATCGTTCTGGATCAGATCTCCGAGTAGGCCGTCACCTGATTCAGAGTCCCCACCCCTGTTGCACCCCCGCATCGCCTCTGGGGCGGCCGCGCGGTAGCGGCCGGGAGCGAAAGGGGCGGGAAACCGCGCAGCCGCTGGGTCGATTGGGCAGGTGGAGGGGTGGCACCGAACTTCCGTGGTCGGAATCGGTACACTCGCCGCCCCCGTGCCGACTGCCGACCCGCAATGCGCGCCGACTCCCACACCCCACCCCTCTCCCCCGGTCCCTCGCCGCGGTCCGCCCGCGTCGCCCTCGCCCTCGAGCGGCCGACGGTCTCGGGGGTGGTGACGGCGGCGGCCAGCGTGCTCGCGCTCGGGGCGGCGACCGTGTTCTTCCTGGTGCCGACGCTCTTCTACGTGCTGCCGGTGCCGGAGGGCGTGGATGCGGTCACGCTCTGCGTCCCGGGCCTCGGGCCCTTGCACCACGTGAGCGACGGGCTCTCGCCCGAGCAGGAGGAGCTGACGTGGGTGCACGAGGCGGTGCACGCGGAGCAGTGCCGGAGCTTCGGTGCGCTCTGGTACGCCCGCCAGGCGGTCAGCGCCCGCGGGCGCCTGACACTCGAGGCCCGCGCCCTGTGTGCCGAGGCCGTGCTGCTGGTCCGGCGGGGCGGGGATCCGGACCGGCTCCTTGTCCACACGGAGAACGTGCTGTACGCCGAGTACCTGGACGGGTCCGGCATCGACCGGCCCGCCGTGGCGCACGCGGTGCGGGCGGCCTGCGGTCCCCTGATCCCGGAGTAGCCCGCGCCCGGGTCCGGGTCCGATTTCAGGGTCCGTGCGCGTCGTGCCCGTGAAGGGGCGCCGGGATCCCGGTCCGGTCCAGCCGGTAGCCCGCGTCCGTGCGGTCGGTGGCGGGCCAGCGGGCGGGCGTGTCCGGGCGGAACAGGCCGCCGATCTGGGCCATGCCGCCCATCGGGATCGTCTCGCCCGTCGGGTTGTCGTACACGCCCACCACGCGGTAGCTGCGGCCGGGCTCGAGCCGGATTCCGGACTCGAACAGCCCGAAGAAGCTCCGGAAGATCTTCTGCTCGACCGAGGAGACCCGCCCCTCGCCGTCCCGGTCGCTCTCGAGCCGGAAGAGCACGCGGCCCGTCTCCACCTCCTCGAGGCGGACCTCCACCCCGTAGTCGTGCACGTGGCCGCCCGCCGCCAGGATCGTTCCACCGACCGGTACCCGGAACTCGTGCGCCTTCTCGGACCGCCCGGGGGGCACGTCGAAGGACGTCTCCTCCCCGACGGTGAGGTTCGTGTCGAAGTAGAGGGTGGTGAGCGGCGTATGACCGGGCTCCGGCGCCTCGCCGTACGGCAGGGCGAGCTCCACGTAGACATCCTCGATCGCCCGCCCCGTCTCATTGTTCCACATGATGTACCACCCCACGCTGTCGCCCCGCGCCATCCGGACCTGATGCGACTCCGGGAGCAGGATGTCGGGCGTCTCGGAGCCGACCGCGATCAGCCGGGTGGCCACCGGGTAGATCAGCTCGCGCCGATCGAAGTGCAGCGCGTTCATGTGATGGATGAGGTCCCGGGGAAGGCGCGTCCCGTCCGGGCGGAAGAGCCCCAGCCGGAACCCTCTCAGCCCCCCGTCCACGGGCCAGACGAGGGGAACCAGCGGCGTCTTCATCCCCTCCATATGCGCCCCGTGTCCGCCGTGCGACGCCCCGCTGCCGTGATCCATCGTCCCGGCGGGGATCGTGAAGGGGCCCGCCACCATGACCACCTCGTTCCGTTCGGAATCCACCCGGGTGTGCACACCCGGCTCCGCCGCATCCGACGTCATCTGCGCGAGGGGCGGCTCCGACTCCACCGCATACCGGGTCCCGACGCAACCGCCCGGGAGGAGGAGGAGGGGAAGGAAGAGGGCCGCCCGGACGGGCTGGTGCGCGGTCCGGGGGCGTATGCGCGGGAAGGCGCGGTGTGGGTCCGTCATCCGTGGGGTCTCCGAGAGGAGCGCGTCGATTCGCTCGGCGCCAATCCCTCAAGTTAATGGAATCCCACCGCCTCCCGCTCAACTCCCCTTCGTCACCCGCCGGACCTGCCCGTCCGCGGAGAGAATGTAGAGCTCCCCTTCGGCGTCGGTCCCGAAGGAGAGCACCTGCCCCAGCGCGCCCACGCTCCACGACCGCTCCTCGGCCACCGCGCCCTCCGAAAAGCGGAAGCTGCGCAGGAATCCCGAGCAGAAGTCGGAATAGAAGTAGTGGCCCGCGACCTCGGGAATCGCCGCGCCCCGGTAGACGAACCCGCCCGTCACTGAGCACCCCTGGGAGTGGTCGTATTCCACGGCCGGGAGCGTGAACCCCTCGGTCGCGCACCCCGAGGCGCCGAAGCAGGTGGAGCCCTCGGTGACGTTCCAGCCGTAGTTGAGCCCGGCCGCCTCGGCGGGCACCACGTTCACCTCCTCGCGGCTGTTCTGTCCGACGTCGGCGATGTACAGCAATCCGTCCACGGCGTCGAAGGCGAAGCGCCACGGGTTGCGCAGCCCCCACGCCCAGATCTCGTCCGCCCCCGCGCCCCCCACGAAGGGGTTGTCGGGCGGGATGGTGAACGGCTCCGCTCCGTCCACGTCCACGTCGATGCGAAGGAGCGCGCCCAGCAGCGTCTCAGGGTTCTGCCCGTTTTCGAGCGGGTCGCCCGCGCCACCGCCGTCCCCGAGCGCGACGTAGAGGAACCCGTCCGGACCGAAGCTGATCTGTCCGCCGTTGTGGTTCGAAAAAGGCTGCCCGACGGTGAGGACCTCGCGCGCCGATGCCGCGTCCGCGCGGTCCGGGTCACCACTCACCGTGAACGCCTCGATGCGGCTGTTCCCAGCGGGGTCGGTGAAGCTCACGAAGAAGCGACCGTTCTGCGCGAATTCGGGATGGAAAGCCAGGCCCAGCAGCCCGCGCTCCCCACCGCTGGAGATGCGGCCCGAGAGATCCAGGAAGGGGGTGGCCAGCAGCTGGCCGTCCCGCACCACGCGAATGCGCCCCGGCTGCTCCACCACGAACAGGCGCGCGTCTCCCGCGGGCGCCGTCAGGAAGAGGGGATTCGACAGGCCCGACGCGACCACCTCGGTGGCCAGCGTCAGGGGGGCGCCGCCCCCCGGTGGGGGTGCGGGGGGTGGTGTGGTCGGGGGCGGGTCTCCCTCCCCCGGGGACGAGGGCGTCCCGTCACCCGAGCACCCCGCACCCAGGAGCAGCACTCCGGCGAGGCACACGACCGCCTCCGTGCTCCAACGGGAGCGGGGTCGGCGTCCGCGC
>JAVVFC010000054.1:0-16660 GCA_032250975.1 Longimicrobiales bacterium
CACCCGGACCTGTGCCTGAATCCCGGCCGGTCCGCGCCGGATGGTCGCTGTGCCCCAGGCCGGGGTGAAGGTACCTGAGGGCGCCTCGAACAGCTCCGCGTCCTCCTGGACCACGGCCAGCGCCAGGGGCGGGTTGGCATCCGCGAGGGGGCTCACGGGCTCGTCGTCGCTGCACGCGAGCGTCACGAGTCCGACCAGGACCAGCACACCGGCCCGGCGCGGAAGGTGGTGCGAACGGGACAACCAGTCGACGTACATGGAGGGTCCTCCTGTCTGGGTGACGATTACCGCTTCACCCCAAACACGACAAAAGGACCTCCGATGGGATCACAGGGGCGTCGGGGCGCGTCCCTCGCCCACTGATCCGCATCCCACCGCCCGGGAGGACTAGTCCCGTCGGGCGACCCCGCGCCCGGAAGGTGCCTCCTCGGCGCCAGACGCGGATTTCACCAGTTCGGGCGATGCCCGCCCGAGCCCGGCTGGCCGAAATTTCGATCAGTGGTTCCGTGCGCCTCCCGGTGAGGCCTCGAACACGGCGGACCGGCATGGCGGGTCCCGGATCCCCATCGCCGGGACGACTCGATACGCTCGGGGGCCGCAGCCCGGGGCCATCCCGGGAGATGCAGGGCGCAGGTCGTTTTCCACCTCCAGACGAAGGAATCCAGATGCGAATCCTCAGAACGGGCTCTCTCACGCTTCTATTCGCCGCGCTTGGCGTCGCTCCGGCTCTGGCGCAGCATTCTTCCGGCACCGATGCCGCCCGCACGCTGAGCCACAGCGCGCTGGACTCGGCCCTCGTCGGCCACGAATCAGTGGTGGACCAACAGCGGGCGAAGCTGGGAGCGCTCCTCTCCGGAAGTGAAGCCCGGAGCGTGGCCGAGGACCGCGGGATCGACATGGGGCGCGTGGAATCCGCCGCGGCGGGCCTCAGCGACGCGCAGGTGAACGCGGTATCGCCCCTGGTATCGGCCATCGCCGCGGCGCAGGACAACGGGGGGCTGGGAACCGTCACCATCAGCGTTGCGGTGTTGATCGTGGCTCTGCTCGTCCTGATCCTGATCACCTGACGGAAGTGCCGGAGATGACCCCCAGGCGGACGGCGGACGGCACGGTCCGCCGACGGGTGATTCTCCGGCAGGCCGCCGTCTGCCTCGTCGCCGCATGCATGCTTCCCTCCCCGATGCGGGGCGGGACGGCCCGGGAGGACGCCGCGCTGCCGGGCGCTCCCGCGCGCGGACCCGCCTCTTCGCAAACCGCCCTCCGTCCCGCAAACCCCGACTCGGTGCTGCGGTCCGCCGTGACGCTGGCCGGCGCGGGGGAGGTGGACCGGGCCGCGAGGATTCTCTCCGACGCGCTCCACCAGTGGCCGAATCATCCGGGGCTCCTCGCTGGACTGGCCGGGGTGCGTCTTCGGCAGGGGCGCCCCGCCGAGGCAGAGGTGCTGGCAGACCTTCTGATCCGGGTCGACCCCGCCTCGGACCACGGGTGGGAGCTCCTGGCTGCGAGTCGATATCTGCAGGACGATACCCGGGGGGCCCTGCGGGCATGGCGTCACCTGCGTCCCCCGGTGGTCCGCGAGATGGAGGTCCGCGTCCTTGCCTACAACGGACCCAGGGTCTCCGACACCGGGACCGATCCAACGCGCCTGACCGGCATCGCCAAGGGGCGATCGCTGACTGTGGAGGAGCTGGTCCGGGGGGAGCGGCGCCTTGAAGCCCTGCCCGCCGCCTGGCGGGCTCGGCTCGGGTACCGGGCTCTGCCCGGCCGCGATGCCGCGCTTGATGGCACCGTGGTGCTGGGGGCGGGCAACCCCTTTACCTGGTCGGGGATGGTGGCGCACGGGCTTCGTGCCCTCGTCGGCCGGGTCTACATCGTGTCGTCGGACCCCCTGGGCCGTCTTGAGCGGTGGGAGTTCTCGGGAGACGTCAGGGGGACGACCCACAGCGTCGCCCTGGCGCTCGCCCACCCCGCTCCCCTTCCCTCCGGCGTCTGGCGTTGGGTCGTGGAGCACGAGACGGGTCGGTACGGGTCGTTCGGTCGGGCGGAGGCCGTCTCCGAGCGGCGGAGCGGCGTGGAGTGGAGTCACACGGACTGGGTCACCGCATCGCTGCGGGGATCCGTCCACGGTCGGGTCGACGCCCGCCCGGGGCGTGGAACGTTCGCAGGGGTGGGGCTCGGCTGGACGCTCCTTTCGCTCTCCGGCCGCAGTTCGATCCGCCTTGAGGGAACCGGATGGACGAAGGTGGGGGGATCGGGGGACGGGGCCCCGGACCAGGCGACGCGCTTCGGCCGCGTCGCCCTCGACGCCGCGATCCATCCGGCGGACCCGCCCGGGATGGCCGGACCCTCCGGCCTGTCGCTTCGGGCGGGGATCCTGACCATTTCGCCTGGAGCTCCGCACGATCTGTTCCCCCGCATCGGGGCCGGCGGCACCGCATCCCTGCTGATGCGGGCCCGATCGGATCTGGACGACGACGGGGTCGTCCGCCCCCTCTTCCCCGGGCGAACCTGGCTGCACGGGGGCGTCGAGGTGCTCCGGTCGGTGGGGGCCCTGGGCCCCGTCGGCTTCGGCGTGGCGGCGTTCGTGGACGGCGTGCGGGTGCTCGGGCCGGCGCCGGGCGCCGTGGATCCGGCCCAGAGACGGGGCGCCGTACACCTGGGCGGCGGCATGAGACTCCGCGTCCCGGTGGTCGCCGGGTGGCTCCGGGCCGACTGGGGCATCGACCCCGTCGATGGGGCGTCGACGATCTCGCTCGCATGGGTTTTCGGTGCGTCCCGGTGACCGTCTCGCGTGCGGGCGCCGCCGCGGGTGCGGGCCGATCCGCGGATGCGGATGCGCCCCCGCGTACGCGCATGCCCATGAGCGCGGAGATCCGGCGAAGCGGCGGAACGCTGACCGTCCATCTGGCAGGCGACTGGGAGTTGGTCCGCACCGCCCCGAGATTCGGCCTCCTCCTCGGGGAGGGAGCCCATCCGGACCCGGTCACGCGGCAGGACCCAGCCCGTGCGCCCGAGGTGCCCATCGGGGCGATCGACTTCGACGCCACGGATCTGGGCAGGTGGGACAGCAGTCTGCTCACCTTTCTGCTGCAGGTAATGCGCCACGCAGACGCCCACGACCTCGACTTCGGCGAACAGGGCCTTCCCGAGGACATCGTGCGCCTACTCGAGCTCGCACGGGTGGTGCCCGACCGGGGATCCGACCGGGCGCCGCCAACCGCCTCTGCCGTGGCCCGCATTGGCGCGCGCGGAGTGATCGCCTACGACGCGCTGCGCGAGTCGGTGACATTCCTGGGCGAGGTCGCCGGCGGCTTCGTGCGTCTGGCGGCCTTCCGACTTCGCCTGCGATGGCGGGATTTCTGGGTCGTGGTGCAGGCGAACAGCACGGGGGCGCTCCCCATCGTCACGCTGATCGCCTTCCTGGTCGGGATGATCATCGCCTTCCTGGGAGCGGTCGTCCTGCGCCGCTTCGGAGCCGGCTATTTCGTCTCGTATCTGGTGGGCTACGGGATGCTGCGCGAAATGGCCTCCCTCATGACCGGCATCATCATGGCCGGGCGGACGGGAGCCGGCTTCGCCGCCGAGTTGGGCAGCATGAAGATCTCCGAGGAGATCGACGCCTATCGGACGCTCGGAATCTCTCCCGTCCACCACCTCGTGCTGCCCCGGGTGCTGGGAGTCCTGGTGACCATGCCGCTTCTGACGATCTATGCGGGATTCGTGGGGATCCTGGGGGGGATGGTCGTCGCGACGACCGTACTGGACCTCAGCGTCACCCAGTTCATGGGCGGTCTGCTGACCGCGGTGACCCTCTCCGACGGGCTGCTGGGAGTGTTCAAGGGCACGGTGTTCGGCCTGATCATCGGCGTGGCGGGATGCATGCGGGGGATGGAGGCGGGTACCGACGCCAGCGCGGTGGGACGGGCGGCGACCTCTGCCGTGGTCCTGGGCATCACGCTGATCATCGGAGCCAACGCCGCCATCGACTGGCTGGCCGTGCTCCTGGACATCTGATGACCGGCGCGGAGGGGCGCCCGACCCCGATCGAGGTCAACGGCCTCACGATGCGATACGGCCCGATCACGGTCATGCGGGACCTGACCTACCAGGTCCGGAAGGGAGAGATCTTCGTGATCATGGGCGGAAGCGGCAGCGGCAAGACCACGCTCCTGAAGCACCTGATCGGCCTCAGGAAGCCGGACGAAGGCACCATCCTGTTCCATGGCATCGACTTCGGGAACGCCGACGGAAGGAACCGGCAGGAGGCCCTTCGCCGGATGGGCGTCCTGTACCAGAACGGGGCCCTCTGGAGCGGTATGACGCTGGCCGAAAACGTCGCCCTCCCGCTCGAGAAATACACGGCTCTGGACGAGGAGTCGATCGCCGAGGTGGTGGCGCTCAAGCTCGCACTCGTGGGACTGCGGGGCTTCGATGCCTTCTACCCGTCCCAGATCAGCGGGGGGATGCGCAAGAGAGCGGGGCTGGCCCGCGCCACGGCCCTGGATCCGGACGTGCTCTTCTTCGACGAGCCGTCGTCGGGGCTGGATCCGATCACCGCGAGCCGCCTCGACGACCTGATCCTGCAGCTTCGTGCGAGCTTCGGCACCACGATCGTGGTCGTGAGTCACGACCTCGCGAGCATCTTCAAGATCGCCGATCGGGCGCTCTTCCTGGATATCACGCAGAAGACCATGACGGCACTCGGAACGCCCGAGGAACTGCGGGACGATCCGCCGAGCGAGGAGGTGCGACTCTTTCTGACGCGAAGCAGCGGGGCGGACGCGTCCTCAGCGCCGGTCCGGAGCGTCGAGCCATGAGCCTTCGAGCCAACCCGACCGCCATCGGACTCTTCATAATCGGCGCCCTCACGCTGATCGTTGCCGGTGTGGTTTCACTGGCCTCGACGGCGGTATTCGGGGATCAACATACCTTCGTCAGCTACTTCGACGAGTCCGTGAACGGCCTTGACCGGGGCGCCCCGGTCAAGTTCCAGGGCGTGCCCGTCGGCGTCGTGACGGGGCTCCTGATCCGGATCGATCAAGAGGACAAGACGTTCCGGGTGCCGATCCAGTACGAGATCGAGATCAACCGGCTGACCACCGAGACGGGTGCGTTCCTCCAGCTGGACGACCGCGCGGTGCTCGGACGGCAGATCGCAGCCGGCCTGCGAGCGCAACTCCAGATGGAGAGCCTGGTCACCGGGCAGCTCTACGTCGAACTCACCTTCCGTCCCGAGGACGACGCGCCCGACCTCGAGGTGAACACACCCTATCCGGAGATCCCGACCATCCCCTCCTTCCTGGCCGCCTTCGGCACGGAGGCGGGAAGCCTCGTGTCCGACGCGCTCAAGATCCTGTTCCGGGTGAACACGATGCTCGCGGAGATCGACGTTCAGGGGATCAACACGGCGGTCGTGGCTTCGGCGCAGGCGGTCGAGCGCCTGGTCGGCTCCGACGAACTCGTCGCGGCCATCGGGGAGTTCCCGGAGGTGGCGGCACAGATGGGTCGGACGCTGGCCGAGATGGAGCGCACCATGGAACGGATCGGGAGGTCGGTCGACCCGCTCCAGACCCGAGCGGAAGCCACCCTGGACGAAATGGCGCTCGCGCTCAGGGCGGCCCGGAACGCCATCGAGGGGACGCGGGACATGTTCACGACCGACTCCGGTTTCGGATACAACCTCGATCAGGCGCTCGTGAGCCTGCGCGAGGCGGCGGAGGCCCTGCGCATGCTCGCCGTCTCGGTGGAACGCAACCCCGACATCCTCCTCCGCGGGTATCGCCCGCCCGGCGGCTGAGGTGGTGGACACAACGATGACGACCGTGCCCAGGACCGTTACGCTGAGCCTCGCCTGCATCCTGCTCGCCCTGCCGGGCTGCTTCAGTCTGAGCCGGGGGGCCCCGGCCCAGAAGCACTACGTACTCGGTACCGGCACCCACGTGGTGCCTGCCGGGAATGAGGCCCCCGCGGAGACGGGGGCGGCGGGGAGCCCCTCCGCCATCCCCCGGATCGGACTGCGAGCGCCAAAGCTTGCCGACTATCTGGCGACTCCCTCGATCGTGGTCCGCCGGGGCGTCCATCGGATCGGATTCTCGGAGTTCGACCGGTGGGGGGAAGACCTCGCCCGCGGGGTCAGCCGCAGTCTGGCCGGCCACATGACCGCCCGCCTGCCCGCCCACCGCGTGGAGCCCGCGCCGTGGCCGCCGGGCGCCAGGCCCGAATTGATGATCCAGGTACACCTCCTGCGGTTCGAGGGGGTGGCACCCGGGGACACGCTGGCCGGGGTCGGTGAGGCCCACCTCGTCGCGACCTGGGAGATCCTGAGCTCGCGCGAGGGAGACAAGCTGGTGGCCGGAACGACCAACGTACGCTCCGCTGGCTGGATGGTCGGGGACTTCGACGGCCTCGTGGCTCTGCTGGACGCCGCTCTGGCCACCCTGGCGGAGGACATCATCCTCGCAATGGAAAGGAGGTCCACATGAACGGTATGAAGATTCTCGGAGTCGCCCTGCTGGTATGCGGTACACTCAGCCTGGTCTACGGCGGCTTCCAGTACACGAAGAGCGCGAGCGAGGTCGACCTTGGAGTGGTCTCCTTCGAGGTGAAGGAGCGGGAACGCGTGGACCTCCCCATCTGGCTCGGCGTGGGCCTCATCGTGGTGGGGGGTGGGGTGCTCCTCGGAGTAGGAAGAAAGACGTGATGGAGCACCGGGTGGGGTAGCGTCCGGAGCCTCGGATGGGCCGGGTCCTTCCTTGCGGAGGGCGGGCGGCCCGGTGATCTTTGGGGTTCCACGACCTGCTGGTTCGGGACCCAGGCCGGGCCTTCCGGCCAGCCGGAGGGCCGCACCCCCCGAGGATCGAGGCGATACCCCTGGACGAAAGAGTCCGACCAAGATCCTTCCGCGACCAGGCGCCCGCAGGGGAGAGCGCCCTCCCCCGCGTGGCGCCCGGCAAGAGGATCACCGTGATCCTCATCGAGGACAACCGACTCGTGCGGGAGGGCGTCACCGCGGTGCTCAATCGGTTCGACGACATCCGCGTCGTCGCCGCCGAACACGCCGACCCCGAGGCGGCGCTGGAGAACGTCCGTCCCGACGTGGTCCTGCTCGATATCGGCCTGGAAGCCGGGGACAGCCTCGAGGTCGCTCGCAGGGTCATGGAGGACTTCCCGGGGGCGGGCATCGTTGTGATGGACCTCCTCCCGGCGGCGGACGACATCGTGGACTTCATCAGCCTCGGGGTGTCCGGCTTCATCATGAAGGACGCGCCGGTGGATGAGGTCGCACGCACGATACGCGCCGTGGCGGCCGGGAGAGACGTACTTCCGGACGCAATGACCGCCACCCTCTTCTCCGAGATCGCCAGGCATGCGACCTCCACCGGCAGGACCGAGCACCTCGATTCGGTCCGCCTGACGGACCGTGAGGGCCAGGTGATCGAGCTCATCGCCGCGGGTATGAGCAATAAGGCGATCGCCCGGGAGCTTCACATTTCGATCCACACGGTGAAGAGCCACCTGCGCAACATCATGGAGAAGCTGAACCTGCACTCGCGGTTGCAGCTCGCCCGCTACGTGGACGAGGTGGACGACGAGGTGCCCGCGCTCGATTGAGGCGGGTCAAGGTTCCGGGCGCGGGCGCCCGGCACAACTCATCCTTCCGACCGATACCTGCCGGGAGACGTGTGGGCTACGCTTCATTGGTTCCCCACTTCATCTCTCGCCTCGGCTTCGCCGACGTGGTGCGGGCAGGCCCCGCCCGACGGGCCGAGGGGCGCGCTCGGAGCGCGCGACTCCCATGGTTACCAACCGCAGGCGTGACGGTCCGGCCCGAGCGCTCTGGGCCTATGGATACCAGTTGGCTCCACCGGTCGCGCGGAACCGCCTGGAGAGCATGCAGGCCATTCTCGACTCGGGGCAGGCTGAGGCCCGGGAGCGAGCCGAGGTATGGGAGGGCCGGTTCATAAACGGGGACCACATCACACACATCCTCATCGTCAGCGGTACGCCCGCACAGGACCGCGAGATCAACCACAGGCTGGAGGCCGAGCTCGAACAGCTCGAAGCCGGCTACTCGGTGAGCGCCTCCCTCAAGGTCGTGCACGACGCGCGTCGCCGATCCGGCGACGCTCGGCTTCCCGGACCGTTGTCCTGACTCGCCCTGACGCCCCCCGTTTCCCTCCCCGGCTCACCCCGGTGGGCTCGCCTGTTCGGCTGCCCGATCCGAGGGGGCCTCCTCCGCACGAACGGGGTCGGGTGATCCCTCCAACGGGCGATGGGTTCCGGCGCACGCTCCGACCATGTTTCGACAGATGCCCACCGTCACCTTGGAGTCGACCATGCTCACCACACTCGCCATCGTCCTCATCGTCCTATGGGCCCTCGGCCTCCTGGGGGGCTTTCACGCTGGAGGACTGCTGCACATCCTGCTCGTGATCGCCCTGGTCATCATCGTCCTGCGGGTCCTGTCGGGGCGCCGGGCCCTGTGACCGGGCCGGAGCGGGTGCGCTCCCACGCCATTTTTGTTCACCCCGAACGCCTCCTCTACCTTTCCGGGAATCGACGCGCGCCTCTGTGAGGAGGGGAGGGTTCACGAGTTCGTCGTCGCTGCACGCAGGCGTCGCGAGTCCGACCAGGACCAGCACACCGGCCCGGCGGGGAAGAACGCGCGAACGGGACACCAAGTCGACGTACATGGAGGGTCCTCCTGTCCGGGTGACGACTACCGCGTCACCCCGGACATGACAAAAGAACCTCCGATGGGCTCACGGGGGCGTCGGGCGCCCCCCCTCAGCCCAGCACGCCCCTGCGCACCATGGCCCGCGCGTAGAGCCAGAGGCCGAGCGCCACCGCGAAGATCACGGCCGAGAAGGCCACCCCCACCCCGCCCATCACTTCAAGTCCATCCGAGAGCAGGAAGTTGTGGATGGAGGTGACGACCATCGAGCCGAAGGAGACCAGCAGGACGGGCGCCGCCAGGCGCTTCCTCATCAGAAGGAGGAGCGATCCCAGCACACCGCCCCAGACGGCCAGCGCCCAGAACGCCACCACCCAGGTCGGGAAGCCGTAGAAGTACGCCAGTTGCTCGGGTGTGAAGCTCCCCATGTACGCCTCGTTCTCCGTCTGCGTCATGAGGTAGTCGTACGCGCCGAACCCGTTCCACAGCAGCGTCAGAACCCCGATCACCCAGAGGTGCACGGGCGTGCGGGGTACGGCCGCCTCTGCGGGCGTGGCGGGAGTAGCAGGGGCTTCCGACATGGGGACCTCCTGGAGAGGGGGTATCCGGCGCCGTCCGTGGCGATGGCCCGGGGTGAGGCCTCTCGACGCACGGCATACGGATTGATTACCGCACGCGTATTACTGCACCCGTATTACTGCCGCGCCAGTGCGACGTACGCGCCCGCTGGATCCTGGATGACGGCCAGGGCAGGCTCACCTCCCACCCCCGGGTCCACACGGACGATCCGGCCGCCTTCCGACTTCACCCGGCGCAGGCTCTCGGCAAGGTCTCCGACGGGAAGGTACAACAGCCAGACGGGGGGCAGATCCCGGTTCACGCCGCGCGCGTGGCACACACCGGCCGCCGGAGCTCCGTCGCCACCGAGCATGTTGAAGTCCGCGTAGGACCGGCCATCCGACTCCATCGCCACCTCCTGGATCGACCACCCCACCACCCGGCCATAGAAGTCCCGGGTCGCCGGTGCGTCGGCGACCGTCAGGTCCAGCCAGGCGATCCGGCCCACGGGTCGCGCTCCCGCCTCCGCAGCGTCCCCGGAGCCGGCAGGTACCACAGGGATCAACCCGAATGCAGCTCCGTCCGGGTCGAGCAACACCGCCCACTGGCTGGACCCGTCCTCCCCGCGGGCGTGCACCAACTCGACGCCGCCCCCCTCGACCGCCCGGGAGACGCTCTCCGAGACGTCGGCGACCTGGATGTGCGGCATCCACTGGACCGGCAGGTGCTCGAGCTCCGGCGTGCGCGCTCCGAGGCCGATGATGGGCATGCCCAGCGAACTCATGAGTGTATCCTCCCGCCAAAGCGGCTCGGCGCCGGTGCTCAGGACCCGAGAATAGAACTGCACCGCGCGCGCGTGATCGGGTACGGCGATGTCGGCGCTGAGCACGCCACCGACGCGGGGCACGAAGGGATGGCTCATGGCAGTTTCCCGTGCGGGATCCTCAGGCGACCCCGGTGGCCACTACGAATTCCCCCGGTACCCGGTACCGCTCTCCCTCCCTCCACGCGGCCACCGAGTCCAGGAACTCCCGGTCCACGGCCCGGCGGGTGTCGGCCTCGAATCGTCGGGCGGCCAGTGCCACGGCGCCGCCGTCGATCACGGCCTCGAGAATCTGCCGCGGGCCGGAAAAGGTCATCACTTCCTGCAGGCGCCGCTCCTCGACGTCGCGGAAGCCGGCCGCCAACATCGCGGAGGCCAGCGCGTCCGGCGCGCCCAGGCTGAAGAAGAGCGGGCAGACCTCGGACGCCACGCGCGCGTCCACGATGGGAAAGATCTCCGCCCAGCCGCAGTTGCGCCGCTCCCCCCAGACGGAGACCGCCGCCCGGCCGCCCGGCACGAGGGTGCGCTTCAGTTCTCCCAGGGCGGCCACCGGGTCGGGCATGTACATCAGCCCCAGCGAGCAGAGCGCGCGCTCGAAGCTCCGGTCCGCGCAGTCCAGAGCCTCGGCGTTCATGCGCTGGAAGGTGACCTGGTCCAGACCGCGGCGCCCGGCTTCCGCACGCCCCGACGCCACCATCTCGCCCGAGAGGTCGGTCGCCAGCACGTGGCCGTCCGGCCCCACGGCGGCGGCGGCGGCGAAGGTCACGAGGCCGGTGCCGGCCGCGGTCTCGATCACCCGCTGGCCCGCCCGGAGGTGGGCGCAGGCGAGGAGCGCCTCCTGCGCGGGCGCCAGCTGCGCCTGCCAGGCGTCCTGGTAGACGGACGCGGCGGCGTCCCACCCGTAGCGCTGGATGCGCAGCTGAAGCCGGGCGTCCACGGCTTCGCTCAACCCCCGACTTCGATCCGGGCCGCCACCGACTGCGCGTCGCGGAGCGCCAGGAACCAGGGGTCCATCTCCAGCGCCCGCGTCACGAGCGCGCGCACGTCGGACTCCGCCTCCCCGGTCTCGATCCGGATGGTCAGGCGCGTCTCCAGGGGCGCGGCGGACCGGTCTCCGATTCCCAGGGCGGCCCCGTCGTCGAAGTCCGTCTCGACATCCACCGTGACCCGCCGGAAGTCCACGCCCGCCATCACCGCCGTCTGCTTGATCCCGATGGACACACACCCGGCGACGCCGGCGCGGGCGTAGAAGCCGGGCGTGGGGCCCAGTCCTCCGCCGCCCATGATCGGGGGCATGTCCATGACGGCCTCACGCCCCCCTTCCGAATAAGTGCACCGGAGGCCGTCCTCCACCACCGCCGTGGCCCGATTGGTGCTCAGCGCCTTCCCGGGCCGCTTCCCAAAGACCTCCAGGATCCGGCCAAGTGCCGCCCGGATCCGCTCGTTCCCCTCCCCCGTTCCCCCGCCTATCACCCGGACCGTACTCCCTCCGCCCAGACCATCCCGTCCGCGGTCGAGATCTGGACCGACACGGCCCGTTCAGCGTCGTCGGCGAGTTCGAAGTCCAGGTTCGCCCCGAGTTCGACGTTGAAGAGCACGTCCCCGCGGTAGAGCCCCGCGTTGAACCGTCCGGCCCCGGCCGGTACCAGGTCCCAGGCGAGTTCGTCGTCCGGGTGGATGGGAAAGGGCAGCCGCCCGCGCAGCCTGCCGTCCTCCTCGTAGACGACCAGCTCCGCCTTCTCCGGCCAGCCGAAGCCCTGCGCGAAGGTCATGGCGTAGCGGCCCACGTAGATTTCGCGTTCCCACGCCTCCATCGCCGGCGGCTCGCTCGGCTGCACGACCACGTCGTAGGGCACCGACGTCTCGCCCCAGGCGAACTCCAGGACGGCCGCGCTCCCCCGCTGCACGGGCACCCGCCACGTCAGCATCTCCGTGTGGGACGTGGGCCTCGGCTCGGCCGCGATGTGGATCTGTCCGTCGGTCGAGTCGGGCTTCGCCGTGTGGAAGAGGCTCGTCTCGGGCTCGAGGGAGAGTGTGAAGCGGTCGGGACGGGGGGTCATCCAGAGGGAGTACTCTCCGGCCGGGACCGTCACGCCGTTGATGCGCACCTCGCGGTCCACGCGCAGGACCGTGGCCCAGTTCGCACCCGGCGTCCAGCGGACCTGCCAGGGAACCACCCCACCGAAGAGCTCGCGTCCCCGGGCCGAGGGCCGGTGGAATTCCATCTCCAGGGTGGTCCCGTCGATGACGGTGGAGAGGGTGGACCTTGGACTCGCCTGCACCTGCGCATGAGCGGGCAGGGCAATGAGGACGAGGAGTCCGAGCGCGGAAAGCTGGCGGAGCGACATGGGAGGGCCTCCGTTGAAGAGATCTTTACGCGTCCCTCACATGTAGGCCCCCGGTTGGTCGAGGTCAAGGGAATCGAGGATCCGCCGGAGCTGGCGGCGGTGCGCGAGATCGTGCCCGGCATAGAGGCGGCGCATGTGCCGCACGCTCTCCTCGCCCCGCTCGGCGTGGAGACCCACGCGGTCGAGGTCCTCGTCCGGGATCCCCCTGAGGAGCGCGAGGTTGGATTCCCGAAGCGCGGCGAATGTCGAGAGCGCCCGCCCGGCGTCCGCGTGCCGGTACCCGAGGCGCTCGGCCCACAGATCCTGGTCGAACCCGGCCAGGACGGGACGGTCCTGGGCGAGCACCATCCGCAGCCGGAGACCCCACACCAACTCCGAATCCGCCAGGTGCTGGAGGACGGCCGCCACGCTCCACTTCCCCTCCCCCTCCGGAGTGCGCAGCTGCGCGTCGGTGAGCGGCTCGATCAGGCTTCGGCACCACGACGCCGTACCGGCCAGGACGTCGAGGGGCTCCTGATCCCCCAGTAGGGAGAGCACCGCGGCGATGTAGGCGTCAGGCCCCCCTTCGGGGTCACCGGCGCGATTGGAGTAGACCGACATCGGACGGACCTCGGCAGCGAGTCACGGCCGGCGCCCGGAGCGCCACCGACCAGGGGGAGAAGTCAAAGCGGCCGCGGGCGAGGGGCTCCCCGGATCCCCCCGCGCCGCGCGTGGCGCGCTACCCGCCCACCATGCCGCGTGGAAGCCGCGGGTGGGTGACGATCGGAAACTCTCCGGTCAGGGATTCCAGGAACGCCACGAGCGCGTCGATTTCCCCATCGGTAAAGCGCTGATTCAGCTGCACCCGCCCCATGATCTCCACCGCCTCACGCAGGGTGAGCGCGGAGCCGTCGTGAAAGTACGGGGCGGTCAGCGCGACGTTGCGCAGCGGGGCGATGCGGAAGACGTAGCGGTCCGCCTCCCGACCGGTGACCTCGGCACGCCCGACGTCCGCGGCACCCGCGACGTGCGAGAATCCGGCAAATCCGTTCCCGCCCAGGAGAACGCCGGAGTGGCACCCGACGCAGCCCCGCTCCTGGAAGATCGTCAACCCCTCCCGCTGCCGGTCGCCCAGCGCAGACTCGTCGCCGGAAAGGTACTCGTCGAACGGAGCGCCCGGCGTGAGGAGAGTCCGTTCGAACGCGGCAATCGCCCGGGCCATGTTGTCGAAGGTCAGGGGATCGGCCTCGGCAGGAAACGCTGCGGCGAAGAGCGTACCGTACCCCGTCTCCCGAAGGCGTTCGATGGCCTCTCCGGGTGTGAGGTCCATCTCGACGTGGGCCTGGACGGGCCCCTTGGCCTGCTCTTCCAGGGTGGGCGCTCGACCGTCCCAGAACTGGGCCGTCAGGAACGCCGCATTGTAGACCGTGGGGCTGTTTCGGGGCCCGGTGCGGGCGCCCTCGCCCATCGCCACAACGCGACCGTCGATTCCGGCTGCGCCCACGACGTGGCAGGTGTTGCACGAGATGATTCCGGAGCGCGACAGCTTCGGCTCGAAGAAGAGCTTGTGCCCCAGGTCGATCCGCTCCGGGGTACCGGGATTATCCTCCGGCTCCGGGGCGACCGCGGGGAGCGGCTGGAATAGGGGAGACACCCCCTCAGGACGCTGTCCCGCTGCTGACGACGCCGTGGCGGGAGGTGCGTCGCCACCCCCGCATCCCGACAGCAGCATCAGCACCCCGGCGGCCACGCCCAGGCGGGCGAACGGCGCGGTGTTGTACATCTTTAGAACTCGCTGGATGAAGACCGGGAAGGTCTGGCACCCCAGTACCTCCCGAATCCCGAAAGGGTCCAGGTGCGGGAACCCCGGCACCGCAAGCTCATCACCTCGGTCCGCCCGTAGTTCGGCCCCGGAGCGAATCGTACGCGCGCGGCTGGCGTCACCACCGGCTTTGTAGCCGCGACCGCGACGCGCACGCACCCCGGGCGACCACTCCATCTTCTACCCCGTGATCCGGGCTTTCGAGGGGGTGGGGCCGCTCACTATCGTCCTCTTCGACGCACACCTCGACCACCGGGACGAGGTGCTCGGGCTCCGGCTCACCAACACCAGCCCCTTCCGGCGGGCCAGGAGCTCCCCTTCGTCGCCCGCATCGTCACCATCGGCGTGCGCGGCATCAAATCGACCGACCGGGAGCTGCGGGAATCGCGCGCGGCCGGAAACCTGGTGTTCACCAACTTCGATGTCTTCGACCACGGCCCCGCCGGGATCCTGGAGCGCCTCCCTGCCGACCTGGGCGACTACTACGTGAGCCTCGACATCGACGCCCTCGACCCCTCCGTCGCCCCCGGCACGGAAAGCCCGGAAGTGGAGGGACTTACCTACACCCACGTGAAGCGCATCCTCCAGGGACTCGCCTCCCGGGGCACTCTGGTGGGCCTGGACCTGGTGGAGTTGAATCCCTACCTCGATCACGCCGAACTCCCGCCGCACCTGGCGGCGCAACTCCTGATCGAGGGGGTCGCGACGGCGTTCGGCGGGTAGCGCCCCCATGCGCAACCGGCACCAAGGTGTTCTGTTTGGGGTATACGGCTTGTTCCCATACACCCGATCCCGGACCCCTCCATGACCGCTGCCGTTGCCGCACTCCCCTCGATCATCCAAGGCGGCATGGGCGTCGCCGTCTCCAACTGGCGCCTGGCCAACGCCGTGGCATCGCTGGGCGAACTCGGGGTCGTCTCCGGCACCGGGCTGGACACCCTCTTCGTGCGCCGCCTGCAGGACGGGGACCTGGGGGGTCACCTGCGCCGCGCCATGGAGCGCTTTCCGTTCCCGGGTGTGGCCGAGGCGGTGCTGGAGCGCTACTTCCGCCCCGAGGGGCGGGCCGAGGGTGAGCCCTACAAGGCCCTCCCCATGTACCGCCAGGTGGTGAGCCGTGCCCGGCACCAGCTCACGGTGCTGGCGAACTTCGTCGAGGTGGAGCTGGCGCGCGAGGGGCACGACGGCAAGGTGGGCATCAACCTCCTCACCAAGATTCAGCTCCCCAACCTGGGGTCCCTCTACGGCGCCATGCTGGCCGGCGTGGACTACGTCCTCATGGGCGCGGGTATCCCGCGTGAGATCCCGGGCGTCCTGGACGGCCTGGCCGCGGGCAGGCCCGTGGAGATGGCGCTCGAGGTCTCGGGGCCGGGCGCCGGCGATCCCGAGAAGATCGGCTTCGACCCCGGCGACCTCTGCGACGGCCTCCGGCCCGAGGTCGCGCGCCCCGACTTCCTCCCCATCGTGGCCTCCAACTCGCTGGCCACCATGATGGCCCGCAAGGCGACCGGCCGGATCGACGGCTTCGTGATCGAGGGACCCACCGCCGGCGGGCACAACGCCCCACCCCGGGGCTTGCCCGTCTTCAACGAGCGGGGCGAGCCGCAGTACGGGGAGCGCGACGTCGTCGACCTCCAGAAAATTGCCGACCTTGGCCTCCCCTTCTGGCTCGCGGGGGGCGCAGGACACCCCGAGCGGCTCCAGGAGGCCCTCGCCCAGGGCGCGGCCGGAATCCAGGTGGGGACCCTGTTCGCCTACTGCGACGAGAGCGGCCTCACCGCGGAGCACAAGCACGACGTCGCGGTGGCTGCGCTGAACGGCGGCGTCGATGTCGTGACCGACGGGCGCGCCTCCCCGACCGGATTCCCCTTCAAGGCGGTGCAGCTCGAGGGCACCCTCTCCTCAGAGGACGTCTATCAGAAGCGCGGACGCGTCTGTGACCTGGGCTACCTGCGAAACGCGTTTCGGGACGAGCGGGGACGCATCGCCTACCGGTGCGCCTCCGAGCCCCTGGACACCTTTCGCAAGAAGGGGGGGGACCTCGCCGCGACCGAGGGACGCAAGTGCCTCTGCAACGCCCTGATGGCCAACGTGGGCCACGCCCAGGCCCGCACCGACGGCTCGGTCGAACCCACCCTCTACACGGCCGGCGACGACCTCAAGGTCCTGGGCGCCTTCCTGCGGGGCCGCACCTCCTACACCGCCCGCGACGTCGTCGAGTACCTGCGGGGGTGAACGGAGGGGCCGGGGGCGAGAGCCGGCGGAGGGGTAAGTGCGCGGGCGGGCGGAGTTCGCAGCCCCCGGGCGGGCGGAGTTCGCAGCCCCCAGGCTGATCCCGGAGAGTCCGGGCTGCGATATCCAGATTATACGCGGTCCTTGCAGCCGGCGAGGACGCGGATACGCTCGGTGGTTGCGATGTCCAGACCATACGCGGACTTTGCAGCCGGCGGTTTGCGGAC
>JAVVFC010000055.1:0-16571 GCA_032250975.1 Longimicrobiales bacterium
CGTGGACCTGGAGCGGCCGCTCCAGGTCCACGACCTCGGCCACCTCCTCGCCGAAGCCGCAGGTTCCGGCCGCGAGCAGGACGGGATTCTGGAACCGGGTGTCGAAAAGCTCGATGGGGTCGGCCATCCGTCCTCGCCTCAACTCCGTCCGGCGCGGCTGCGGACCTCCACGTCCCGGCGCCGCGCCTCCGCCTGTGCCCACCCGCGCACGCTGTCCAGCCGCGCGTTCAGAAGGCCGTCCAGGCGCGCCAGGGTGTCGGAGGGAAGATAGCGGTTGCGCGCCCGGGCCAGGTAAGGATCCCGGCCGCGCAGCAGCTCCAGGCGGACCTCCTCGCCGGCCGCGGTGTCGTCGCCCAGCGCGGCGGCGGCCAGGGCGGCCTTGCCCCGCCAGGGTCCGCCGGTGGTGTCCCGGGCGGCCTGCCGGAAGAGGGCGCGGGCCAGTTCCCGTGCGCCCAGCCGGTCACGGGCCAGCTCTGCCGCGGCGAAGCGGGCCGGGAAGGGCCCGTCCCCCGACTCCACCAGCAGCTCGATCACCCGCAGAAGCTCCAGCACCCCGACCACCGCCGAATCCGAGGCGGCGGGGAGGAGGACCCGGCGCACGTCATCGAGCCCCGCCAGCTCCGTGACCCGGCGCGCCCGGACCTCCGCCATCGAGAGACGGGCAGCGGCCGCCCCCGGACCCGCGTCCTGGGCCACGGCACCCAACTCGGTCTCGGCGGCCAGCGTGTCACCCGCGGCGAGCAGGAGCCCGGTCCGGAGCAGGAGGAGGTCGTCCCGGGGCCGGGGCGGAAGCGGTGCTCCGCGCGCCGCGGCCAGCAGCCCCGCGGCGACCTCGGGAGACCAGACGCGCTCCGCGGTGCGGACCAGCACCGCCAGCGAGTCCAGCCAGGGCACCGATCCCGGACTCCGCAGCAGACCGCGGGCGCCCTGGGCGGCGCGCGCCGGGTCGTCGCTCGCCAGCGCCCAGCGGACCCGCTCCAGGTGGGCGGCGCTCTCGAGGCGACCGTCCTCCTCCACCGCCCGCTCCAGGTCCCACCACCCCTGGTCCACCCTTCCCTCGGCAAGGTGCACGCGTGCCCGCCAGAGGTGGGCCTCTCCGCGCTGGGCGCCGGGGGGGAGTTCGGTGAGCGAGCGGTTGAGCGCCTGCAGCGCGGGCGCGTATTCCCCCGATTCGACCAGCGCAGCCCCCAGGAAGAGACGCGCCTCGCGCCGGACGAGGGTGTCGGGCGTGCTCTGCACCACACGCTCCAGGGCCGCCCGCGCCTCCCGGGGGGCGCCCAGCCGCAGGTGGGCCTGGCCGACCAGCAGCAGCGCCGGATACGCCCAGCCCCCGAGGGAGTCCTTGCGGAAGCCCCGCCCCGCCTTTTCGAGCGCCGCCTGGTACTCCGCCTCCGCTGCCGGGCGATCCCCCGCCAACCGTGCGCGCTCCCCCTCCCGGAAGTGGGTGCGCGCGTTGTAGAGGGTGTTCAGGTAAACGCACCCACCCAGGAGGAGGGCGCCGACGCCGGCGGCCGCACGCCTCACGGGTGGACACCCGGCTCCGGACCGGGATTCACGCCCGTGCCCGCTCCGGTATTCGCGCCGGTGCCCGGTGGGTAGCGGGCGAAGAAGGTCCGCACCGCCCGCGCCAGGGACTCCGCCACCTCCCGCTGGTAGGCGTCCGTGTTCATGAGACGCTCGTCCACGGGGTGGGTGATGAAGCCGACCTCCACCAGCACGGAGGGCATCATGGCGTTGGTGAGCACCGCCAGCGGACCCTGCTTCACCCCGCGGTCGGGACCGGGATGGACCCCGCTCAATTCTCGCTGGACCAGTCCGGCCAGCTCCGAGGACCAGCGCTGGAAGTCCAGGTTGAGCAGCTCCGAGATGATGGAGCCCAGCTCCCCGGGCTCCGGTCCCCCCGCGTGCTCGCGCTCCATCTCCATGGCGCTGTTCTCGAGCGCGGCCACCCGCGCCTCGTGGTCGGTGCGGGCCTCGGAGAGGAAGTAGGTCTCCACACCACGAACGTCCCGGCGCGTCACCGCGTTGGCGTGGATGGAGAGGAAGATCCCGTAACGGTCCCCCTTTATACGCGTCGCCACCTGGCCCCGCTCCCAGATGGGGACGAGCACGTCCTCGTCCCGGGTCAGGTGCACCTCGAGGTCGTCGTCCTGCTCGAGGACCCGGGCCAGGGCCCGCGCCACGGCAAGGGTCACATCCTTCTCCCGGGTGCGTCCGGGACCCAGCGAGCCGGGATCCACGCCGCCGTGGCCGGGATCGATGATCACCACCCTCCGGGCCGCCACGCGCGGATCGTCGGGGCGTACCAGCGGTCCGGCCCCGTCCCCGTTCCCCCTCCTGGCCCCGGCGGTGGTGGTGTCGGGAGCGAGGACCCGCAGCCACCGGCTGTCGGAGGCGGCGAAACGCCCGGGGTAGCGATCGGGAAGGAGGTCCGTGAACAGCTGCAGCGGCAGGTAGAGCACCTCCCCCAGCTCATAGGGGGCCGCCACCAGCTGCACCCAGGACGAGTCCAGACGCAGAAAGGGCACGCCGGGTGTCAGCGTGATCACACCCACGTCCACCAGCCGCGCCCGCCACTCCCCGGATTCGCTCCGCTCGAGTCGCCACCCGGCCGCCTCCAGCGCCCGCGCGGGAACGGCGGGATAGGCGCGGTGGCGCTCCAGGGGAAAGCTCCGCTCGCCCCCCGGCGCTCCCGTCAGACGGAGCGCCGCGGCGGACTGCTGGGCCGCGGCCGGAGCGGGCAGGGCCGCCATGCACCCGAGGAGGGCGACCGCCGCGGCGCCCCGACGGATGGCATGCAGCGAGCGGCAGCGCGTCCTCATACGCTTCCCATGGCCCGGCGGGCCTCGCGCTCCTGGGTCTGTCGCTTCAGCTTTTCGCGCTTGTCGTGCAACTTGCGCCCGCGCGCGAGCGCCAGGGTGAGCTTGGCCCGCCCTCCCGAGAAGTAGATGTCCAGCGGAATCAGCGTGAGTCCGCGCTCCTCCACCTTGCCGATCAGTTTGCGGATCTCGGACCGGGTCAGGAGCAGCTTGCGCGTCCGGAGCGGGTCCTCGTTGTGGCGGTTGGCCTGTTCGTAGGGGCTGATGTGGAGCGAGTGGAGCCACACCTCGCCCCTTTCGACCACGGCGTAGGCGTCCTGGAACGCCACCTTCCCCGCGCGGAGCGACTTCACCTCCGGTCCGCGCAGCACCATGCCGGCCTCATAGGTCTCCAGCACCTCGTACTCGTGCCGGGCCTTGCGATTGGATGCCACTACCTTGCGCCCGCGCTCCACCATCTGCCCGCTCAACCCTCCCCGGATCGGGATCCGCCCAGAACGCCCTGGAACTGCGCTGTCCGTGCCCGGCGCATGGTCCAGACCTGCGCCACTTCGCCTCCCAGGATGAACCCGAGCGCTCCGTAATAGATCCAGAAGTAGAGCACCGCCAGCGAGAGGAGGTTCCCGTAGGTGGACCGGTAGTTGGCCACCTGGGTGACGTACCAGCCGAACCCCCCCTTGAGGAGCTCGTGGATGAGGGCCGCGAAGGTCGCCGCGATGAGCGCCGCCCGCCAGGGGATCCGGCGGGGCGGCAGATAGCGGTAGATGCCCAGCAGGAGCAGCCAGATGGAGAGGAACGCCAACGCATGCGCCGACCCGCTCTGCACGCGCGAGAGGGCGATCCCCTCGAGTCCGAGCAGGTTGACGCCGAAGTCGCGGGCCGCCCGGACGCCCGCGGTGAGCCAGAGATTCACAAGAAAGAGAAATCCGCCCACGACGACGACCTGGATGTCGTAGAGCTTGCCCGCCACCAGCGAGCGGGACTGGCTGATGTCGAAGACCTCGCGCAGAACCGTACGGAGCGTCCCCACCAGGCGCGTCGAGAGCCAGACCAGGAGCGCGCCGCCCAGCAGGGTGAAGTTGGCCCCCTGCCCCAGGACCGTGGAGATCTCCCGGCGCACCTCCTCCGCCACGTCCAGATCGCCCCGGAAGGCGGGCAGCGCCTCCAGGATGAAGTTGACCACCACGTCGGCCGGATCCAGGAAGCGCGCCTGCAGCACCATCCCCGAGATCCCCACACTGAAGAGAATGAGGGGGATGATGGCGACCAGGACGTTGAAGGAGATGGCCCCGCCCATGAAGAAGATGCCGTCCTCGTCCGCCTTGGTGAGGACGCGCTTCAGAAAGGCCCAGGCCCGGTGCAGCCGGGCGCCCCGCAGGTGCGGGGGCACGGGGGAAGGACCGGGGAGGGCCCCTCCCGCCGACCCGGACACGCCGTCAGTCCGTCTCTTCGTCGTCCCCGGCGTCATGGGCCGCGCTCCGCGCCGCATCGATCCCCGCCCGGTAGGCGGCCTTGGACCGCTCCAGCTTCTCCTCGAGCTCCTCGCGGGCGTCGTGGGCCGCCTGGCGCCCCGAATCCACGGCCTCGCGAACCCGCTCGACGCGGGCGTTGACTCCCTCCCGCGCCTGGTCGAGCCGCGCTTCCAGCTGGCGGGACGCCTCCCGCACCCGGTCTTCGGTCGCGTCGCGCAGGTCACGGGCGCGCGCCTTGAGCTCCTCCTGGGTCTCGCGCCCGGTCTGCGGCGCGAAGAGGAGCGCCAGCCCGGCGCCCACCAGTGCGCCCAGCAGGAAGGCGCCCGTACCGCCGGAATCCCGCTCTATGATGATGTGGGGCACGTCGTCTCGATCACGCATCTTCACCTCCTTTTCGTTCCGTGGGGGACGATGCGTCCCCGCACCCGAAAGCTATCCGGATCCGGGGAGGGCGCGCCACCCGGGGGTGCCGTCCAATCACGCTCCGGCGCCGGAGCTCAGATACGCCAGCGGGCGTCGGGCTCCGGCAATGCGGGCGCTTCGTGCCCATCGCGACCCATGAGCCCGTAGGTGAGGCGCTTGCCCAGTTCCACTCCGGGCTGGTCCAGGGGATCCACGCCGTACAGGCCACCCGCGTAGACGGTGGCGGCCTCGAACAGGAAGAGCATGGCGCCCAGCGATTCCGGGGTGACCTGCCCCATCTCCAACGTCAGGGAGGGACGGCCCGCCAGCCGCAGCGCTTCGGCGGTGGCGCGGCGCTCGGCATCCAGCAGCCGCCCCAGCGTGGCGCCGCCCAGGTAGCCCAGCGCGGGCACGTCCGGGTGCAGCGCCGGAATGGGAACGTCCTCATCCGGTCGCGTGGCGATGAAGACCACCACCTTGTCGTGCGGGCCCTCCATGAAGAGCTGGACCTGCGCATGCTGGTCGGTGGCCCCCACCGCGGGGAGCGGCGTGGGCCCCACGGGGCCGGACGGGGACGCCTTGCCCAGCGACTCGGCCCAGAGCTGCTGGAACCAGAGCGTGAGCGCGCGCAGGCGGTCCGCGTAGGGCATGAGCACGTGGATGGGCCGGCCCCGGTCCGCATCCAGCGCGTGCAGCAGCGTGGCGAGCATGCCGGCCGGGTTGTCCCGCAGGCGAGGCGAGGCGCAGCGCTCCAACGCCGCGGCGGCCCCGTCCAGCAGACGGGCGGCGGGCGTTCCCGTGATGGCGGCCGGAAAGAGGCCCACGGGCGAAAGCACCGAGAAGCGCCCACCCACGTTGGGGGGCACCGAGAGGGTGGGAATCCCCTCCCGCTCGGCCAGCTCGCGCAGCACGCCCCGCTCGGGATCGGTGGTGAAGAGGAAGTGTCCGTGGACCTTGTCCGCCTCCACCGCTTCCGCCAACAGGCCCCGGACCACCAGGTAGAGCGCCATGGTCTCGGCGGTGGCGCCCGACTTGCTGACCACGTTGAAGAGGGTGCGCCGGAGGTCCAGGCGGCCGAGCAGGCGGCGGGCGGTTTCGGGGTCGGGGTTGTCCAGCACGTACAGCCGGGGGAACCAGCTGCGCGCCTCGTCGTCCAGCTCGTTCCAGCCCCCGCCCAGAAGGGCGTCCCGGAGCGTCACCGCGCCGAGACCCGACCCGCCGATTCCCAGGATCACCACGTTCTGGAACCACTGACCGAAGCCGTCCGCCAGCTCCTGCACGGCCCCGGCCGCGGCCCGGTCCGCGGGAAGGTCGAAGAACCCCATCTCTCCGTTGCGCCGCCGCGCCTCCACCTGCGCGTGCGCCCGGGTGAAGCGGCCGGCCAGCTCGCTGTCGAGCCGCGCCGCGGGAATCCCGTTCTCACCCAGGGAGTCCTGCAGGACGTTGGTGAAATCAAGCACAGGGCAACTCATGGGGAGACCTCCAGGCACAGGCCGTCGTGGGCCGGTTCGATTCCGTCGGGCAGCCGTTCCAGGAGTTCCCGGTGCCGGACCCGGTGGGTGAGATGGATGAGGAAGGTGCGGCGGGCTCCGACCTCGCGGGCCGTGGCCACCGCCTCGTCCAGGTTCATGTGGGTGGGGTGCGGATCGCCCCACCAGAGGGCGCTCAGGACCAGCACCTCGACACCGCGCAGCACGGCCAGCGCCGCGGGGGGGATCCGTTTGGCGTCGGGGACGAACCCCAGGCCGCCGACACGGAATCCGAAGGTGCGCATGGGGCCGTGCGGGAGTGCGAAGGGATGGAACGAGTGGCCGAGGATCTCGACCGGCTCCCCGTCCCGCACCGGTGCCAGGCGCAGCAGCGGGACCGAGGTGCCCGGAGGGGGCGCGGCGGAGGTGAAGATGTAGGGGAAGCGCGCCCGCACCTCCTCCAGGTGGTCCGAGGGCACGTGCATGGCCAGGGTCTCTCGCCGCCGAACCGTGAAGATGCGCAGATCGTCCACCCCGTGGATGTGGTCCGCGTGCGGATGGGTGATCCAGACGGCGTCCACCCGGTCCACCCGCTCACGCAGGAGCTGCAGGCGCAGTTCGGGGGGCGCGTCCACCAGCACCCGACCCTCCGGCAGCTCCAGGAGCGCGCCACAGCGGGTGCGCGCATCCCGGGGGTCGGTCGAGGTGCAGGTCGAGCATCCGCACCCCACCACGGGGACCCCGAAGGAGGTGCCGGTACCCAGGAAGGTCAGCCGCATGCGCTCAGAGCTGCTCCACCCGGAAGGTGTTGGTGGTGCCGGACTGATGGAACGGGAAGCCGGCCGTGACCACCACCGCCTCGCCGGGCCGGCCCACACCCATCTCGACCACCGCGCGCTTGCCGAAGTCCGTCAGCGCTTCGTAGCTGACCTCCTCCTCACGCGCCAGCAGCGGGCGCACGCCCCAGACGGCGGCCAGCTGCGAGTACGTCATGGGGTCGGTGCAGACCGCGAAGACGGGCACGGGCGGGCGGTAGCTGGAGACCAGCCGCGCACTGAAGCCGCTGCGCGTGATGACGATGACCGCGGGCGCCGAGAGCGTGCGCACGGCTCCCAGGCTGGCGGCCGCCACCGCGTGCTCCCGGGGTGAGGCCCCCGCCCGCTCGTCCACGCCCGAGAGGATGGCGTAGTGCGGACCCCGCACGAGCACCCCGGCCGACTCGATCTCGCGCGCGATGCGCGCCATAGCCCGCACCGCCTCCACCGGAAAGGCGCCCACCGCGGTCTCGCCCGAGAGCATGACGGCGTCCGTCCCGTCCAGGATGGCGTTGGCCACGTCGGAGGCCTCCGCCCGCGTGGGGCGGGGATGCTCGATCATGGACTCGAGCATCTGCGTCGCGGTGATGACCGGGCGCCCGTAGTAGTTGGCCAGCTGGATGATGCGCTTCTGGGCCAGCGGGACCTGCTCGAAGGGGAGCTCCACGCCCAGGTCGCCGCGGGCCACCATGACCCCGTCGGCGGCATCCAGTATGGCCTCCAGGTTGGCGAGCGCCTGGGCCTTCTCGATCTTGGCGACCACCAGGGCTCGCCCCTGCACCCGGCGGCGGAGTTCCTGCACGTCCGCCGCCCGGCGCACGAAGGAGAGCGAGATGTACTCGGCGCCCATCTCGAGCGCGAAGTCCAGATCCTGCAGGTCCCGCTCGGTGAGGGAGGGGGCCTGGACCTCGGCGCCCGGAAGGTTGATCCCCTTGCGGCTCTTGAGGGTGCCACCCTTGACCACCTCCAGACGCACGCGGGCGCCGTCCGTCTCGATCGTGCGCAGTTCGAGGAGCCCATCGTCCAGCAGCAGAGGATCCCCCGGCGCCAGATCCCCGGCCAGCCCGGCATAGCCGCTCGGGATCTCGGCCTCGACCGCCTGCTCCGCCGGCGCGAAGGTCACCACCTCGCCCGCGGTCAGCTCCCGGGGCTCGGCCAGGACGCCGACCCGGATCTTGGGACCGGCCAGGTCCACGAGGATGGGGAGCGGCCGGCGGCGGGCGGCGGCGAGCCGGCGTACGTGCTGGATGGCCTCGCGGTGCTGCTCGTGCGTGCCGTGAGACATGTTGATACGGGCCATGCTGAGGCCCGCGTCCAGGAGACCTTCGAGAACCGGCCCGTCGGTGCTGGCCGGCCCCAGGGTGGCGACGATCTTGGTTCGGAGCATAGGTGGGGGAGCGGGGCCCCGGGCGGGGCCATGGTGGAGAGGACGCGAATCAGGAAGCTGTCCAGAAGCGCGCCGGGGTGGCAAGCGCCCCCCGTGCCCCCCGGCCGGGATACCGCCGATCGGGAACCGAACCGCGACACCCCTGTAGCACGGGGTCATGACACTCGAATACATCGACACCCGCCCGGGTGCGGAAGCGCTGGTCGAAGAACTGTCACGGGAGCCGTCGCTGGCGCTGGACTGCGAGGCGGCAGGCTTCCACCGATACTCCGATCGCCTCTGCCTGGTCCAGATCTCCACGCCCGCGGGCCGGGACGTGATCCTGGATCCGCTGCAGGTGGATCTGGGTGAACTGCTGCGGCCCCTGCTTGAGGATTCCGGGCGCACCCTCTACATGCACGGGGGCGACTACGACCTGCGCCTGCTGGACCGGGATCTGGGGATCCACCCGCGCGGTGTCTTCGACACACAGGTGGCGGCGTCGCTGCTGGGCGTGCGCGGACTGGGCCTGGCCGCCCTGCTGGAGGCGCACTTTCAGGTGCGGCTCTCCAAGAAGTATCAGCGGGCCGACTGGGCGGCACGCCCCCTCGAGGCGGGGATGCTGGAGTACGCCGCCGCCGACACCCGCCACCTGCACCCGCTCGCCGACATTCTGTGGGCGCGGCTTCGGGAGGCGGGGCGCGAGTCCTGGGCGGAGGAGGAGTTCCGGTTGCTGGAGGAGATCCGCTGGAACGCGGAGGAACCGGACGACCCGGTTGTGCGCGTGAAGGGTGCGCGCAAACTGTCGCCGCGTGCCGTGCACCGCCTGCGCGAGGCGCTCGCCTGGCGCGACGCCATCGCCCGCGCCGACGACCGGGCACCCTTCCGGATTGCCGGGGACGGCGCCCTGATGGAGATGGCCACCTCGCCGCCCGCAACCACCCGCGACCTGGGGCGCGTCAAGGGGATCAACCCGCGTGTGGCACGGGCGCACGGGGACGACCTGGTAGACCGGCTGGCGGGAGTGGACGCCCTGGAGGAACGCGAGCTGGTGGGCTACCCGCGCCAGGAGTTCCGGGGCCCGGGCCGGCCGCCTCCGGAGGTGGAGGAAGTCGCGGAGCGCCTCAAGCGGGAGCGCAACGCGGTGGCCGAAGCACTCGGTCTGGACCGTGGCGTGGTGCTCTCGAACGCCATGGTGCTGGAGGTCGCCCGGCGGGAGCCCACCTCACTGGAGGAACTGCGGTCTGTGGAGGGCGTGCGCGACTGGCAGGCCGAGCTGCTGGCCGACCGGCTTCTGGCGGTGCTCGCCTGATGCCGCGTCAGGCCGCGCTCTCCTCCCGGCGCTTGCAGTCGATGCAGTAGCGCGCGTGCGGCAGCGCGTCCAGCCGCTCGAAGCCGACGTCCTCGCCGCAGGTGTGGCAGTGGCCGAACTTCTTCGGGTCGTTGTAGAGCCGGCGCAGCGCTTCCTCGATTCGGTACAGGTAGCGCCCTTCCTTGGTGGCGAAGAGCGCCGCCTTCTCGCGCTCCATGGCCTCCGTGCCCTGATCGGCCATGTGGTCGGTATACGCCGAGAGGTCCGAGTCCCCGGACTCGCGGTCCGCCTTGGCCATCTCGTCGAAGAGGCCCAGGGAGCGCAGCGCGCGCGAGCGCTCCTGCAGGAGTCGCTTCTCCAGGTGAGCCAGCTGCTTCTTGGTGAGCATCGTCATCGCCCCATGGGGTTCAGGCTGGGAACAGCCTGAAAATTTAGTACCGCGCGCCTACGTCGTCTACCGAACGGGGCGAACTCTGGTTCCCCGGGCTCACCACCGCACCAGCGCGCTCCCCCACGTGAAACCGGACCCGAACGCGGTGAGGCAGAGCAGGTGCCCGCGCCCCAGGCGTCCCGCCCGCACCGCCTCGGCCAGTGCGATGGGAATGGTGGCCGCGGTGGTGTTGCCGTAACGCTGGATGTTGTTGAAGACCTTCCCGTCGGGGAGGTCGAGGCGGCGCTGCACCATCTGCGAGATGCGCAGGTTGGCCTGGTGGGGGATGAGGAGGTCGATGTCGCCGGTGCGCAGTCCGTTGGCCTCGAGCGCCTCGAAGACCGCCTCGGGCATGCGCGTGATGGCGTTCCTGAACACCTCGCGGCCCTCCATGCGCGGATAGTGCCGGCCCTCCGTCAGGTCGTCGGCGGTGATGCGCGGGTGGCGGGCCGACGAGGAGACCTCGGTCCAGAGCACCTCCGCGTGCGTCCCGTCCGAATGGATGTGGGTGGAGAGGACGCCCCGGTCCGGCTCCTCGGTGGCCTGCAGCACCGCCGCGCCCGCACCGTCCCCGAAGAGAACCGCGATGTCACGGCCGCGGTCGGAGAGGTCCAGACCGGTGGACTGGATCTCCACCCCGATCAGCAGGATGGTGCGGTACTGCCCGGACCGGATCCATGCGTCCCCGACCGAGAGGCCGTAGAGGAAGCCGGAGCACTGCGCGCGGATGTCGAGCGCCGGGATCCCCGTCACGCCCAGTGCCCGCTGCAGGAAGACCCCCGTCCCGGGAAACATGTGGTCGGGGCTGAGCGTGGCCAGGACGATGGCGTCCAGGTCGGTGGCGGCGATGCCCGCCTCGTCGAGCGCCATGATCGCCGCCCGGCGCGCCAGTTCGGCCCCGGTCATGCCCGGCGCCACCCACCGGCGCTCCTCGATCCCTGTGCGCTCCCGGATCCAGGCGTCGGAGGTGTCCATCAGGCCGGCGAGCTCGTCGTTGGTCACGACGCGCTCGGGCACGTGGAAGCCGGTACCCTGGATCGCGGTGCGGATCATGGCGTCTCCTGGTGGTGGGGGCGCACGGACGGGGACCCCGTCCGTCGCGAAAGGGTAACGCATGCCCGCCCCCGACAAGAAGACCACGACCCGACGAGGGAGCCTCCGTGGACACCATCGCCTGCCGCCGCTGCGGGGAGGGCCCCGCCCTGCCCCGCCCCCCGTTCCGCAACGAGATCGGCGACCGCGTCGCCGCCACCATCTGCGGCAACTGCTGGAAGGACTGGCTGCAGCACCAGACCCTGCTCATCAACCACTACGGCCTCGACCCCCGGGACGCCAAGGCGCGGGAGTTCCTCTACCGGCAGGTGGAGGAGGTGCTGCTGGGCGAAGGGAAGGCGCGTCAGGTGGACACGTCCCAGCAGGGCTCCATCGAGTGGTAGGCGGGAGCCGGGGGAGTGGGCACCCACCCTCCCCGGCCCCGCTCCGGCCTCAGGCCAGGACCTCGGCGACCTCGCCCAGCACCCACTCCAGCGTCTCCCGTTCGATCACGAGCGGCGGTGCGAAGCGGATCACCTGGTGGTGCGTCTCCTTGGCCAGGATCCCACGGGCCTGGAGCGCCTCGCAATAGGGACGCGCCGTACCGGAGGACTCCTTGATCTCGACGCCGATCATGAGCCCCTTGCCGCGCACCTCGCGCACGTGGGGGGACCCGAGGGCGCGCAGCTGCTCCATGAACCAGGCCCCTTCGCGGGCGGAACGCTCCACCAGTTCCTCCTCCACGATCACCTGCAACGCCGCCCGCGCCACCGCCGCGCCCAGCGGGTTCCCGCCGAAGGTCGAGCCGTGGTCCCCCGGGTGGAAGACGTCCATGAAGCGCGCGTCGGCCAGCGCCGCGGAGACCGGATAGACGCCCCCGCCCAGCGCCTTGCCCACGATGAGCACGTCCGGGCGCACCCCCTCCCAGTCGCAGCAGAACATCCGGCCCGTCCGGCCCAGGCCGGTCTGGATCTCGTCCGCCATGAAGGCGATGTCGTGCTCGCGGCAGAGTTCCCGTGTGCACGCCAGGTATCCGTCCGGGGGGACCACCACCCCGCCCTCACCCTGGATGGGCTCCACCAGGAAGCCCACGGTGTTGGGCGTAATGGCCTTCTCGAAGGCGGCCGCATCTCCGTAGGGCACGGTGACGAACCCCGGGGTGAAGGGTCCGAAGCCTTCCTTGTACTGATCCTCCGAGGAGAAACCGACGATGGTGGTGGTGCGGCCGTGAAAGTTGTTGGAGAGAACGATGATCTCGGCCCGCCCCTCGGGGACGCCCTTCACCTCGTAGCCCCACTTGCGCACCATCTTGATGGCCGTCTCCACCGCCTCCGCCCCGGTGTTCATGGGCAGGGCACGCTCGAAGCCCGTCAACTCGCAGAGGTCGTGCAGGAAGGGCCCCATCTGGTCGTTGTGGAACGCGCGCGAAGTGAGGGTGAGCTTCTCCATCTGCGCGCGGGCGGCGTCCAGGATGCGGGGGTGCAGGTGGCCCTGGTTCACGGCCGAGTAGGCGGCGAGCATGTCGAGGTACTTTCTGCCGTCCACATCCCAGACCCAGCACCCTTCCCCGCGCTCGAGCACCACCGGGAGCGGCTTGTAGTTGTGGGCGCTGTAGCGGTCGACTTCGGAGAGATACCCGGGGGTGCGGGGCTCGGCGGCCTGGGTCATGGCAGAACCTCGGTGGGGACGGTGGATGACGATGGTGAAAAAGAATGCGGCAGTGACGGCAGGGCCGGCAGCAGCGCAATTATATACAACGTTTCTGCATAATCAATCGTTTCCGGGAACGGATCCGCGCGCGTACCGCACCGGCGGACGTGCGGTCTCGTCCACCGCGAAGTGGAACACGTCCGGGCGGGCGTAGTGACCCGCGACGTCGAAGTCGAACTTGCCGCGCACCACCTCGCCCGGGTCCAGCTCCGCGTACAGGATGCCCTCGTCGTCCCAGAGCGGCCCCGCCAGGCACTCCCCGGCCGGGTCGTAGATGGCGCTTCCCCCCCGGCAGAGCGCCTCCGGCCAGCGCTCCAGTTCCTCGTCGAACGCCGGACCCTCGGCATTCCGCAGCGCCTCCGGATACATCTCGCGGGTCACGTACTGGTTGCACCCCAGCACGTAGCACCGCCCCTCCAGGGCGATGTGCTGCAGCGTACCCTGCCAGCGCGGGCGGGCGTCCGCCGTCGGTGCCAGGTAGACCTCCACGCCCTTACCGTACAGGGCCATGCGGGCGAGCGGCATGTAGTTCTCCCAGCAGATGAGCCCTCCGACCCGCCCCCGACCCACATCGACCACGGGCAGCGTGCTTCCGTCCCCCTCGCCCCAGATCACGCGCTCCTGCGCCGTGGGCTTGAGCTTGCGGTGCCGGCCGAGCAGGGTCCCGTCCGGCCCCAGGTAGAGGAGCGTACAGTAGAGCGTGCCGCCGCCCCGGGACGCGTCGCGCTCCACCACCCCGACCGCCAGCAGCACCTGGTGGTCGCCCGCCAGCTGGGCCAGCCTCTCCACCTCGGGGCCCGGCACCTCCACGGCGCCGGCGTGGTAGGCCTCCCAGACCCGCCGCCCGGCGGGCGTGCGGCCTCCCACGGCCGTCCCGAAGGCCAGCCCCCAGGGGTACCCGCCCAGGTACGCTTCGGGGAAGAGCACCAGCTCCGACCCGGCCCCGGCCGCTTCGGCCGTGAGCGCCTCCACGCGCGCCAGCGCGCCCGGGGTGTCGAAGGGCCGCCCGGCGGCCTGAACGACCGCCGCCCGCGACGGCTCCACCCAGCGTCCCGCCACCGTCAGCCTCCCATGTAGATGAGCTCCAGCACCAGTTCCCCCACCATCCCGAGCGTCTCGGCCCGCACGTGCTCGGGCAGGTCCTCCGGGGTGTGCCAGAGGGCGTTGCCGGGGCCGTAGTCGAAGTCGATCACGTTGGCGGTCGGCAGGCCGGCCTGGTTGAGCGGGATATGGTCGTCCGAGATCCGCTGCCCGGCGGTGCGCGGGAAGTAGTCCCCGAAGCCGAGGGCGTGCGCCACGTTCCAGATCCGGTCGGTCACCTCGGGCGCCAGCAGCACCGAATACCCTTCGCGCGGAAAACTCGGCGTGGCGTCCCCCACCATGTCCAGCAGGACGCCGTACCGCGGGCGCGGCGCGGGGAGCGCGCGCGCGAAGTGACGCGCGCCCAGGAACATGTCCTGGGTGGTGGGCCCGAAGTCCTCGCCGTCCACCAGCAGGATGTCCACCCCCACCGGAGGCGGCGTCTCGCCCAGGATGCGCGCCACCTCGAGCAGCACCGCCGTCCCCGAACCGCCGTCGTTGGCGCCGGGTACCGGCAGCGCCCGCCGCTCGGGAGTGTCGGCCGCGTCCGACGTCGGGCGCGTGTCCCAGTGCGCCAGGAAGAGGAGGCGCGGCTCCGCCCCGGGCCGGAAGCGGGCCAGCACGTTGCTGAGCGCCAGCACCTGACCGGTTTCGCTGTGGGTGTGTGAAAACGCCTGCACCTCGACCGAGTCCGCGCTCCCGCGCAGACGCTCCACCATCCAGGCGAGCTGGGCGGCATGACCCTCCGTTCCCGGCACCCGGGGGCCGAAGGCGACCTGCGTGTCGACCAGCGCCCGGGCCGCCACCCCCGGGAAGCGGGGCCGGTCCCCAACGAGCTCCGGCGGCGCCGAGAGATCGCTCGAGTCCCCGCACGCACCCAGCGCGAGCAGGAGCAACGGAAGCGTGCGCCGCGTCCGGGCCGCGGCGCGGGGCAGGAGCAGGAGCAGGGGAAGCCGTTTCATGGTGTGGAAGCTACCACGAGCGGGGCCCGCCGCCACCCTGCCGTGCGACGTCGGCTACCCCCCCTCATCCAGGGCCTCGAGGTGCTCCGCGATGCGGCGCTGGAACACCCCGTCCATGGGGAAGAGGCGGGGAAGCGCGAGCCCGCGCCGGAAGACGGTCCGGGCTTCGTCCCGAGCGCCGGTGAGCTGGAGCGTCCGCCCCAGGTCCAGGTGGAAGAGCACCGCCTCCGGCTCCAGCGCCACCGCCCGGCGATGGTGCGTCAGCGCCGCCTCCCAGCTGGCCTCCCGCAGCGGCCGGGCGCGCAGCAGGAGCCGCCCCAGGAAGCGCTCCCAGCCGGAGAGCGACATGACCTCCTGGTTGAGTTTGCCCAGGATGTTGTGTCCGCCGCCGTGGCCGGGGTCCCGTTCCAGCAGGCGGTGCGCCAGCGTCCAGACCTCTTCCGCGAGCGTGGCCGAGGTGCGCGGACCGTGGTGGAGCGCCAGCCGCCCCATGGCGGCCGCCGCCCAGAAGAGGGCGTCCACATGGGCGGAGTCGACCGCGAGCGCCGAGTCCCCGTGCGCCGCCGCCCGCTCGAGCCAGGCCTGTGCCGCGTCCGGGTCCAGGTCGAGGCCCGGGTCCGGATCCTCGGCCAGGATCGCCAGCGTGACCGCCCCGCGCGCCACTCGCCAGTGGGCCGCGAGGAGGAGCTGTACCGAATCGGTCGCGGCGGTGGCCAGCTGGCCGTCCAGGACCGCGAGCGACTCCTGCACGCGCTCCCGGAAGTAGAGCGTGTCGGCCAGCGCCAGCGGGGGCAGATCCGTCGTGATCGCGGGCACCTCGAGCGGAATGCGGATCTGGGCCGCCACCGGCGCCGCGTGACCGCACGACACCGCGGCGGCCACCGCCGCCAGAGTCCGAGCCACGACCCCGACGACCGCCGCCGCCACCGGGAGTCGACCCGCCGGCATCACGACCTCCCGGGGCCGGCCCGCGCCCCGTCCCGCCGGAGCCGGGCCGGGGGCGGGGCGGTCACCCCCTCAGCCGCACTCCGAATAGCCGCAGACGTGGCACTTGACGCACCCCTCCTCGTAGGCGAGCTGGCCGGCGCCGCAGTCGGGGCAGGCGCCGAAGAAGCTCTCCTGGCTCACGCCCCCGGCCGCGGGCTGCGGCCCGACGGACGGGGCGGCGCCCGTGGCGGCCGGGGCACCCAGCGGGAGCGACTCCTGCACGCCCGCCTTCTCCTCCAGGTAGCGCTCGATCGCCTGTCCGATGGCGTCGGGCGCGGAGAGCACCTTGTTGGGGCCCACCCCCACCGCTCGATCGCAGGAGATGCCGCGCAGCTGCTCCTTGATGGTGCCGATCGGGATCCCGGAGCGAAGGCCCAGCGAGATGAGGCGTCCGATGGCCTCGGCGTCCGCCATGGCGGCCCCTCCGGCCTTCCCCAGGGTGCAGAACATCTCGAACGGACGGCCGCCCTCGTCCTCGTTGATGGTGACGTAGAGGTCGCCCAGAGGGGAGTTCATCTTCACGGTCCGGCCCCGGAGCATGGCGGGGCGCTGCCGCTTGTGGCGCCCGGCCCCGGCGGTGTGGTCCTGGTCGGTCAGGCGGTGCTCCAGGTCTGAGAACTCTATCCGCAGCCGGTGGACCTCCTCGCGCGAGTCGGCCAGGTACTGCTCCAGCTCCGCCACCCGGAGACGGGCCTCGGCCAGCTCGGTCGCGGGG
>JAVVFC010000056.1:0-16347 GCA_032250975.1 Longimicrobiales bacterium
GCGCTCGCCGCCGACTCGATGGCCGGGCGCGAGGCCGGCACCCCCGGGGAGCTCCGGGCGGTGCGCCTGCTGGAGGCCGAACTGTCCCGGTACGGGGTGGAGCCAGCCGGGAGCGAGGGGTACCGGCAGCCGGTGCGCCTCCGGGCGGAGGCCGACCCGCAGGGCCGCACCCGCTGGCGCCTGCTCCCGGACGGGGCGGACGCCGACACCGTGCCCGCGGAGCGGCTTCGCACCGCCTACAACGTGCTGGGACTCATCCCGGGCGGCGATCCGGAGCGCGCGCACGAGGTCGTGGTGGTGGGTGCGCACCACGACCACGTGGGCTTCGGCCCCGCCGTGGCCGGCGACTCCATCTACAACGGCGCCGACGACGACGCCTCCGGCACGGTGGCCGTGCTGGAGATCGCCCGGGAGCTGGCCCGGTCGGCGGCCGGGGGGGAGGCGCCCGGCCGGACCATCCTGCTGGCCTTCTTCACCGCCGAGGAGGTGGGGCTGCTCGGCACCCGCCACTGGATCGGGAACCCCACCGTGGCGTTCGACCGGGTGGTGGCCAATCTGCAGGTGGAAATGATCGCCCGCCCCGACTCGCTGGCGGGGGGGCACGGGCGCGGATGGCTCACCGGGTACGAGCGCTCCACCATGGGCGATCTGCTGGCGGCTCAGGGGAGCCCGATCGTCCCCGACCCCCGCCCGGAGATGCGCTTCTTCTTCCGCAGCGACAACCTCCCCTTCGCCCAGCTGGGGATCCCGGCCCACACCCTCTCGTCCTACGATCTGCACGCCGACTACCACACCCCGGACGACGAGGCGGATCGGGCCGACTACCCGCACATGACCACGCTCATCGAGGCCGCCCTCGCCATGGTGCGCGGGCTCGCGACCGGCCCGGCACCGGCGTGGAAGGAGGGCGGTCGCCCGGAGTTCCCCGGCGCCCGGTAGGCCGCGGAGCGGCGGCCGTCACGCCGCCGCCCCGCCGACCGGCTCAGTAGTGCGCGAAAGGGGCGGTGTTCCCGGCCCGGTCGAACGCCACCACGTGGTACGGATCGGGGGCGCGCCCCTCCACCTCCATCCCGGGCGAGCCCACCGGCATGCCGGGCACGGCGATCCCGGCCCAGGTCTCCATGGCCTCCTCGTCGCCCAGGAAGCGCCGGATGGCATCGGCGGGCACATGCCCTTCGACCACCCGGCCGGCGATGACGGCGGTGTGGCACGACGCGAGCTCGGCGGGCACGCCCAGCTCCTTCTTGAGCGCCAGCATGCCGGCCTCGTCCACCAGCTTCACCTCGAAGCCCGCCGCCTCCAGGTGGTCCGCCCAGAGCGAGCAGCACCCGCAGGTGGGGGACTTGTAGATGACGATCTCCTCCCCCGCGTTCACGGTGCGGGCGGCCCCCAGGGCCAGCGCCAGGACGGCGACGAGCATCATCGAGCCGAGCTTGAACTTCATGGTTCGATCCTCCTGCGGTTCAGGGTTCGTTCAGGCGCCGGTGGTGAAGGAGAAGACCATCCCGTAGGTCCCGTTCTCCGGGTGCTGCCACCCCTCACCCATGTGTGCGCCTCCCATCGTGCCTCCCATACCTCCGCCCATGGTCCCACCCATGGTCCCACCCATGCCGCCGGTGCCCCCGCCCCCCATCATTCCCGAGGTCGCCCACGCTCCTCCCATCCCGGGACCGTGCCGTTCCAGGTCGGCGTAGTGCCCCTGGGCGTCCATCATCCCACCCCCGAGGTGCAGGGTGTACCCGGTGTGCGGCTCCAGCGGAAGGTGAGGGACGAAGCCGAGCGAGAGCCGGTCGGGCGACAGGCTCCAGACGCCCTCGATCTCAGGACCCGTCACATCGCCGATGTGGAGCATGGCGTAGGCCTCCATGCCCGCCATCATCGGGCCGTCGAAGGTGACGAGCACCGGCGCGTGGGGATCCACACCCGTCGCGCCCCCGGGAGGGCTCACGGTGGCGAGCGCCACCGGCGGCACCTCGGGGGAGAGGGGCGCCTCATCCCCGCTGCAGGCTCCCAATGCCAGCAGGGATGCGGCCAGGACGACGGAGGGGGCGGCGATCAGCGGTGGGATACGAGCGTTCATGGGGACGTCCGGTTCCGGGACACACGGCCCCCCGGTGGCAGCGCCTGGAGGGGCGCGGGGGGGGAGAGCCGTCCCCCGCGCACCTTGAAGGTCGCCCGCCGGACGTGAAGGGAGGGTGAAGTCCTCGTGAAACCGTGTTCATCCGCATGGGGAGGATTCCCCACAGGTGGGTCCCCGATTCCCCACGGAGCCCGATGGGACTCGCTCCCCGCGGGCCGAGCTCAGGGGGCGGCGGTGGATCGAGGCGTCCCCCGGGGACCCACCCTCACGCCGTGTCCAGGCTCGTCCGGCGCAGGAGCTGGGCGTTCAGGGCCACGATGACGGTGCTGGCGGACATGAGGACCGCCCCCATGGCCGGGTGGAGGAGGATCCCCACGGGCGCCAGCACGCCGGCCGCCAGGGGGATGGCCAGGATGTTGTAGCCCGCGGCCCACCAGAGGTTCTGCACCATCTTCCGGTAGCTGGCCCGGCTCAGGGTGACGATGCGGGGCACGTCCCGGGGGTCGCTCCGGACCAGGACGATGTCTCCCGCCTCCACCGCCACGTCCGTACCGGCTCCCATGGCCACGCCCACGTCGGCGGTGACCAGGGCCGGCGCGTCGTTCACCCCGTCCCCCACCATGGCCACCCGCTTCCCCTGCTCCTGGAGGGAGCGGATCCTGTCCGCCTTCTGGTCCGGGAGGACCTCGGCCAGCACGGTCTCGATCCCGAGCTCCTCCGCCACGGCCCGGGCGACCGCCTCCGCGTCGCCGGTGAGCATGACCACCTCGATCCCCAGGTCATGAAGGCGGTCCACCGCCGCCCGGGACTCCTCACGGACCCGGTCCGCCAGTCCGAACACGGCCCGCACCTCGCCTCCCTCCAGGAGATAGACGGTGGTGTGCCCCCGGGCCTCACTCTCCTCGGCCACCTCGGCCAACGCCGGCGGAAGGGAGGCCCCCTCCGACTCGAGAAGCGCCGGCCCACCCATGCGCAGTTGCCTCCCGTCCACCGTGGCCTCCACCCCGTGACCCGGGATGGCCCGGAAGGACTGGGCGGCCCGGATCTCCACGCCCCGCGCCCGCGCCCCGTGCACGATCCCCTGGGCGATGGCGTGCTCCGAGTCCGCCTCCACCGCCGCCGCGAGGCGCAGCGCCTCGTCCTCCTCCATCTCTCCGGTGGTGGCCACCGTCACCACCCCGAACTCCCCCTCCGTCAGCGTCCCCGTCTTGTCGAACACCACCACGTCCACCCGGCGGGCCTCCTCCAGCCCCCTGCGGTCCCGTACCAGGAGCCCGTTCCGGGCCCCGAGCATGGTGGAGATGGCGATGACCAGGGGGATGGCGAGGCCCAGGGCGTGGGGGCAGGCGATGACCAGCACCGTCACCAGCCGCTCGACGGCGAAGGCCTGGCTGTCCCCCAGCAGGAGCCACACCGTAAAGGTCACCGCGCCGGCGCCGATCGCCACCCAGGTGAGCCAGAAGGCGGCCCGGTCCGCCAGCGCCTGGGCCCGGGAGCGGGAGGTCTGGGCCTCCTCCACCAGGCGCATGATCCCCGCCAGCGCGGTGTCGTCGCCGGTCCCGGTGATCTCCACCCGCAGGGAGCCGGACCCGTTCACCGTCCCCGCCACCACACGGTCGCCCGGCGCCTTCTCCACCGGCTTGGACTCCCCGGTGAGCATGGACTCGTTCACGGGGCTCGCCCCTTCCCTCACCACGCCGTCGGCGGGGATCCCCGCCCCGGGCCGCACCAGCACCCGGTCGCCGGGCGACAGGTCGGAGGCCGGGACCTCCCGGGGCTCGCCGTCCTCCAGGAGGAGGGCCGTGTCCGGGAGGAGCTTCGCCAGTTCCTTGAGCGCCCCCTGGGCCTGGGAGATGGAGCGCATCTCGATCCAGTGTCCCAGGAGCATGATGGTGACCAGGCTCGCCAGCTCCCACCACAGGGGAATCCCATCCCACCCCAGGGCCACCGCGGCGCTGTAGACGAAGGCCACGGTGATGGCCAGGGAGATGAGGGTCATCATCCCCGGCAGGCGGTCCTTCAGCTCGCGAGCCGCCCCCTGGATGAAGACCCGCCCGCCGTACAGGAAGACGGCGGTGCCGAACACGGCGGGAATGGATTCCGAGCCCGGGAATGCCGGGGCCGTGTACCCCAGCCACCGCTGCAGGAGCTGGCCCCAGACGAGGGTGGGGACGGTGAGCGCCAGGCTCCACCAGAACCGGTCCCGGAACATGGACACGCTGTGGCCCTCGTGCTCGCTGTGGCCCTCGTGCTCGCTGGGGCCCTCGTGCTTGTGGTGCTCCGCGTTGTTCAAGGGAGTCCTCCCGCGTTTCCAGTCATCCTACCCGCTTGAGCGCCGCCTCGTGCCAGAGGGAGTACAGCACCGGGATGACGACCAGCGTCAGGATCAGCGCGGACACCATCCCGCCCACCATGGGCGCCGCGATGCGCTGCATGACCTCGGACCCGGTGCCGTGACCCCAGAAGAGCGGGAGCAGTCCGGCGATGACGGTGATGACGGTCATCATCTTGGGCCGCACGCGCATCACGGCTCCCTCCATTACCGCCTCGTCGAGCGCCTCCCGCGTGTGCTCACCCCGGGCGGTGCGCGCCTCCCAGGCGTGCTTCAGGTAGAGGAGCATGATCACCCCGGTCTCGGCCGCCACCCCGGCCAGGGCGATGAAGCCCACCGCCGTGGCCACCGACCACTGGAAGTCGAGCCACCAGAGCAGGAAGACTCCGCCCACCAGCGCGAGCGGCAGCGAGATCAGCACGATGAGCGTCTCGCCCACGGTGCCGAACGCCAGGAAGAGGAGCACGGTGATGAGCAGCAGGGTCGCGGGCACCACCAGCGTCATGCGCGCCCGGGCCCGCTCCATGAAGGCGTACTGCCCCGACCACTCCATCGCATACCCCGGCGGAATGGTGACCATGGACGCCACCATGGCGCGGGCATCCTCCACGTACGAGCCCAGGTCGCGGCCCTCCACGTCCACGAAGACCCACGCCGTGGGAAAGGCGTTCTCGGTCTTGACCATCATCGGCCCCGGGGTGGTGCGGATGGTCGCCACCTGGCCGAGCGGGATCTGTTCGGGGCCGGCCATGCCGCCGCCCAGCCCGGGCAGCCCCGCCATGGCCGCGGGCGAAGCCATGCCGATCATCTCCTCGCCGCGCCGGCCCGGGACGGGCACCAGGATCCGGGCGATCGCCTCCGGGCGGTCGCGCAGTTCCTGCGGGTAGCGGAGCCGGACCGCGTAGCGCTCCCGGCCCTCCACCGTGCGCGTGATCTCCATTCCGCCCACCGCGGAGGCCAGCACCTGCTGCACCGTTTCCACGCTGATGCCGTAGCGCGCGGCCGCGTCGCGGTCCACCTCCACGTCCAGGTACGACCCGGCCATGACGCGCTCGCCGTAGGCCGAGCGGGTGCCCGGGACCATGGCCACGGCCACCTCCACCTCGCGCGCCAGCCGCTCCAGCTCCGCCAGATCGGGCCCGAACAGCTTGGCTCCGACCGGCGTGCGGATCCCGGTGGCCAACATGTCGATGCGCCCCCGGATGGGCATGGTCCAGGAGTTGGTCACCCCCGCGAAGCGAAGCGCGCGGTCCATGGAGTCCACCAGCGCTTCCCACGTCATCCCCGGGCGCCACTCCGACTCGGGCTTGAGCACGATGGTGGTCTCGAACATCGACATGGGGGCCGGGTCGGTGGCGGTGTTGGCGCGCCCCGCCTTGCCAAAGGCGCTCTCCACCTCCGGAAAGTCCGCCAGGATCGCCCCCTGGCGCTTGAGCGTCTCGGCCGCCGCCGCCACGCTGATTCCCGGGAGGGTGGTGGGCATGTAGAGGAGCGTGCCCTCGTTGAGCGTGGGCATGAACTCCGACCCGATGCGGGCGAGGGGCGCGAGCGAGAGGATCACCACCGCCGCCGAGGCCCCTACCACCAGGATGCGGTTCCGCAACGCCCAGGTCAGCACCGGGCGATAGAGGGCGATCAGCACCCGGGTGAGCGGGTTGCGCTCCTCGCGGTGGATGCGGCCCCGTATGAAGAGGCCCATGGCGACCGGCACCACCGTCACCGAGAGGAGCGCGGCGCCCGCCATGCTGAGCGTCTTGGTCCAGGCCAGCGGGCGGAAGAGCCGCCCCTCCTGGGCCTCCAGCGCGAAGACCGGCAGGAAGGAGACCGTGATGATGAGCAGCGTGAAGAAGAGCGTCGGCCCCACCTCGCGCGCGGCGCGCCCGACCACCTCCCAGCGCTCCGCGGTACTCAGCCGGTCGGTGCGCAGCACCCCCTCCTCGGCCGACTCCCCCTTTTCGGCCAGGGCGCGCTCCAGGTGCTTGTGCAGATTCTCGACCATCACGATGGAGGCGTCGATCATGGCGCCGACGGCGATGGCGATCCCGCCCAGGCTCATGATGTCGGCCCCGATCCCCAGCCAGCGCATGGCGATGAAGGCGAGCAGCACCCCGAGCGGGAGGACCAGCAGCGATACGAAGGCGCTGCGCACATGGAAGAGGAAGAGCACGCACACCAGCGCCACCACCAGCGACTCCTCCAGCAGCTTCTCCTTCAGCGTGTCCACCGCCCGATGGATCAGCTCCGAGCGGTCGTAGACCGGCTTCACCACCACCCCCTCCGGGAAGCCCTCCTTCACCTCCTCCAGACGCGCCTTGACCCGCTCGATGGTGGCGAGCGCGTTCTCGCCGTAGCGCATCACCACGATCCCGCCCACCACGTCGCCGCGCCCGTTCAGGTCGGTCACGCCCCGGCGCACCGCCGGAGCCTCGCGCACGTTGCCCACGTCGGCCACGCGGATGGGCGTGCCGTGGTTGGTGGCGCCCACCACCACCGCCTCCACGTCCTCGAGCGATTCCAGGTAGCCCAGGCCACGGATCATGAACTCCCGCTCGGCCATCTCCAGCATGGTGGCGCCCACGTCCTGGTTGGCGCCGCGCAGCGCCTCCGCCACCCGGGTGACCGGGATGCCGAATCCCTGCAGGGCGACCGGATCCACGGTGACCTCGTAGGTCTTCTCGAAGCCGCCCACCGAGGCCACCTCCGCGACGCCCGGGATCGCGGTGAGCTGGAAGCGCAGCACCCAGTCCTGGAACGAGCGCAGCTCGGCCAGCGAGAGGCGCCCCGTGGTGTCCTCCACCACGTACTGGTACACCCACCCCAGCCCGGTGGCGTCCGGCCCGAGCGAGACATCGGCGGCGGGCGGGAGCTGCTCCTCGATGGCCGAGAGGTACTCCAGCACCCGGCTGCGGGCCCAGTAGAGGTCGGTGCCGTCCTCGAAGATCACGTAGACGAACGAGGTGCCGAAGAAGGAGTAGCCCCGCACGGTCTGGGCCCCCGGCACCTTGAGCATCTCCGAGGAGACCGGGAAGGTGACCTGGTCCTCGACGATCTGCGGCGCCTGCCCCGGGTACTCGGTGCGGACGATGACCTGCACGTCCGAGAGGTCGGGGAGGGCCTCCAGGGGCGTCTCGCGTACGGCCAGGATGCCGCCCGCGACCACGGCGAGCGTTCCCAGCGTGACCAGGAAGCGGTTGCGGAGCGACCAGTCGATGACGCGTGCGAGCATGGGCGGGGCTCCCGTCAGTGGCCGGCGTGGGCGCCGGCGTCCATGGCGGACGTAGCGGCGTCCATGTCGTGGCCGGCGTGGGCGTCGTCGTCCGGGTCACCGCCTCCCGACGGCGCGCCGCCCGGCGCCGCCGCCCCACCCATCTCCACGAGCGCGCCCAGATTGGACTCGGCGTCCACCAGGAAGGAGGCGGCGGACACCACCCGCTCTCCGGCGGCGAGACCCTCGAGGATCTCCACCTCCCGCCCCGAGACCCGCCCGGTGACCACCGCCCGCGGCGCCAGCGCCCCGTCGGCGGTCTCCACGAAGACCAGCGCGCGCTCCCCGGTCTCCAGCACCGCGCTGCGCGGCACCACCACCGACGGCGCCCCCTGCGTGGTGGCGAGCGACACCTGGGTGTACATCCCGGGACGGAGCCGCCCCGTGGGGTTCTCCAGCTCCAGCCGCACACGCCCGGTCCGCGACTCCAGCGATACCGTGGGGTAGAGGTAGGTGACGCGCGCGTGGAAGACCTCGGCCGGGAAGGCCTGGAAGCGCACCTCGGTCTCCTGCCCCAGGCTCACCAGCCCCAGATCCTGCTCGAAGACGTCCACCTCCACCCAGATGCGCGAGAGGTCGGCGATCCGGTAGAGGACCATGCCGGGTGTGATGCGGTCTCCCTCCACCACCGTCTTCTCCACCACCACGCCGGTGGCCGGCGACCGCATGGTCACGCTGCGCTGCACGGTGCCCGTCTCCTCCACGCGGCGCACCGTCTCCTCGGGGATGTCCCAGTACGCCAGCCGGCGGCGCGCCGATTCAACCAGCGCCTCCGCGTTGGTGCGGGCCCGGTCGGTGCCCGCCTCGCGCACCAGCCGCGCCGCCAGGGCGAGTTCCTCCTGCGCCGAGACCAGTTGGGGGGCGTAGATGTCCATCAACGGCTCGCCCGCGCGCACGGGCGCCCCGTTGAAGTCCACGTGCAGCCGCTCCACCCACCCCTCCACCTTGGGGTTCACCACCCGCACCCGCGTCTCGTCGTAGGTGGCCACCCCCACCGCCTGCACGCGGAAGGTCAGCGGCTTCAGCTCGGCCGCGACCATCGAGATGCCGATACGCCGGGCGTCGGCCTCGCTCAGGCGCACCGGCTGGGCCTCGTCCAGACCCGCCAGCATGGCCGCGTGGTCGTGCCCCTCCATCCCCCCGGCGTCGGCGGTACCGTCGTCCCGGGTCAGGAGGAAGAAGGCGGCCGCGCCGGCCACCGCCGCGCCGGCGAGGATCAGCTGGGATCGGGTCTTCATGGGACCTCCGGCGCGAACGCCGCGGGAAGGATCTCGGTGCCGGGGAGCGGCCGTCCGACGACCGCCTCCAGCTGCGAGAGGGCGGTGCAGTAGTCGGCCACCAGCTGGTGGTAGTCCTGCTCGAAGCGGTCCACGGCCAGCTGCGCGTCCACCAGGGTCGCGAAGTCCACCGCGCCCACCCGGTACGAAGCGAGCGAAGAGTTCACGTTGGCCTGGGCCGCGGGGATGATCTCGTCCCGGTGCAGCGTCATCAGGGAGCCGGCCCGCCGCAGGTCGGCGAGCACGGTGCGCAGCTCCGCGTCCACCGCGGCGCGCACCCCCGAAGCGCCCGCCTCGGCCGCGCGCTCCATGGCCCGCGCCGCCTCCACCCGCGGCCGCTGCCGGCTGCCCGCGTGGATGGGGAGCGACGCGCCGACCAGCAGCGAGCCCATGCTGCGCGCGTTCTCGCCCCCGCGCCGGCCGAACTGGGCGGAGACCGTGAAGTCGGGCCAGAAGTCGCGCTCTGCCAGCTCCACCCCGGTCCGGGCACGCTCCACGCGCACCGACTCCCGGATGAGCGCCGGCCGGGTCTCCATCGCCCACGCCAGCAGGGTCTCCGGCGCGGGCACCGCCTCCGGCACCGGATCCAGCAGCAGCGTGCCCACCTGCGCCCCCCCGGGGCGGTCCAGCAGGGCGTTCAGGGAGGCCGCACGCACGGCGCGCAGCGCCTGCAGGCGCTGCATCTCCGCATCCAGGCGCGCCACCTCCACGTCGGCGCGGATCACGTCGCCCTGGTTGCCCGTCCCGGAGGCGTAGAGCGCCCGCGCCACCGACTGGAAGTCCTGCAGCAGCTCCAGGGTGCGCTGCTGCACGGCCAGCCGCTGGTCCAGGGCGTAGAGCGCGTGGAACTCCTCGGCCACCCGCCCGCGCAGCCGCCACTCCGACTCCGCCACCGTCACGCGCGCCTCCTCGCCGGTGGCGTCCGCCATCTCCTCGCGCAGGCGCAGCTTGCCGAAGAAGGGCAGGGTCTGCGAGAGCTGCACCGAGGGCGCCATCGAGTTGGGCATCCCCCGGTCGAGGTCGAACAGCCCCAGGTTCATGGCGCCCAGGGTGAGGGTCGGATCGGGGAGCGTGCCCGCCTCCGGGACCCGCGCCGCGGCCGCGTCCGCCAGCGCCCGCAGCGCGAGCAGTTCCGGATTGCGCGCGAGCGCGCTGTCCACCACCACCGCCAGCCGAAGGGTGTCGGGGGTGGGGGCGGTGTCGTGCCGGTGATCGCGCTGCACCTGCACCTGCGCGGCGGCGGCCGCCGGCCCGGTGAGCGCGGCGCCAGGCCACGCCAGCGCGGCGGCCACGAGGGCGGTGCGGAGGCGCCTGCGGAGGGGTTCGGGCTTCACGGGGGCTCGGTCCGGGGAGAGGGAGGGTCGCCTCCAATCTCCCACGGCCACCATGAAGGGAAGGTGAGCGCCGGATTAAGCCGCGTTCATGTGGCCGGCCCGCCGCGCCCCGCCAGCGTGGCGGACACGTGCGCCCCGCCCCCTTCGCGGTTCCCCGCCGACACCGCCCCGCCGTGCGCGCGGGCGATCGCTTCCACGATGGCCAGCCCCAGTCCGGAGCCCCCGCGGGTGCGGGCGGGGTCTTCGCGGAAGAAGCGTTGAAAGACCTCCTGCGGCCTCGCGCCCAGCCCCGGTCCCCGGTCCAGCACGGAGAGGGTCACCTGGCCCGCGTCGGCGGCGCCGTCCCCCTGCACGCGCACCTCCACAACGCTCCCGGCCGGGGCGTGGCTCAGCGCGTTCTCCACCAGGTTCCACGCTACCTGCCCCAGCAGCCCCGGGTCCACCTCGGCGGGGACCGGCTCCGGCGAGAGGCGCACCTCCACCCCCGCGCGCTCGGCCATCGGTCCCAGCCGCTCGACGATGCGCGCCACCACCGCGCGCGCGTCCACCGCGCGCGGCTCGGGCACGATCGCGCCCGCGTCCGAGCGCGCCAGCACCAGCAGGTTCTCGGTGATGCCGGACAGGCGGCGCACCTCCTCCACGCTGCTCTCCAGCACGGCGCGGTACTCCTCGCCGGCGCGCTCCCGGCGCAGCGCCAGCTCCATCTCGCCCCGCAGCACGGTGAGCGGCGAGCGCAGCTCGTGGCTGGCGTCGGCCGTGAAGCGCCGCTGGGTCTCGAAGGCCCGCTGGATGCGCTCCAGCATGGTGTTGAGCACGTCCACCAGCCGCCGGTACTCGACCGTGTCCGCGTAGGCGCTGATGCGCCGGTCCAGCGATCCTCCCCCCAGGCGCTCCGCCTGGTCGATGACCTCGTGCACCGGCCGCACCGCCCGCCCGGCCAGCCACCAGCTGCCCACCAGCGAGGCGAGCGCCACCACCAGCGTCACCAGCACCGACGAGACCACCAGCCGGAGCACCATGGTGTCACGCGCCGAGAGCGGCGCCGCCACCTCCAGCACGTGCCCCTGGTGGGCCATGCCGAAGCGGGAGAGGGGGTAGTAGAGCACCCGCACCGGCATGCCGGCGTACTCGCCCCGGCTCCACACCAGCGCCCCCCCGGCCGCCTCGGACAGCGCCGCGCGGTCCACCGGCAGGTCGGCGGTCATGTACTGGCTGCGCAGCAGGCTCACGCCCTGCGCGCTCCACACCTGGGCGTAGCGCACCAGGTCCCGCACCGCCGCGGCCTCGTCCGGGGTCAGCTCCCACTCGTGGAACGCCATGCCCCCGTCCGGGGAGTCCGTCACCGACGCCGCCTGGATGGAGGCCACCGAGAGGATGGAGGCGTCCAGCTCACGGTCCAGGGCGCGCCGCAGGAAGAGCACCGACAGGGTCGAGAGCAGCGCCACCGCTGCGGCCATGGAGCCGGTGAAGCGGAGCGCCAGCGTGGCGCGGAACGACCTCACACCCCCTCCCCTCCGGCCTGCAGCAGGTACCCCACGCCGCGGACCGTGTGGATCAGGGGCGTCTCACCTCCCTCGCGCAGCTTCTGGCGGAGCTTGGCCACGTGGACGTCCACTACGTTGCTCATGGGATCGAAGCTCAGGTCCCAGACCTTCTCCAGCAGTTCGGTGCGGCGGATGACGCGCTCGGGGTGCATCATGAAGTGCTCCAGCAGCCGGAACTCGCGCGGCGTCAGGTCCAGGCGGCGGCCGCCGCGGGTGGCGGTGTGGCGCAGACGGTCCAGCTCCAGCCCCTCGAACGTCAGCCGCTGCACGTGCTCGCCGCCGCCGCGCCGCAGCAGCGCGCGCACCCGGGCCAGCAACTCGTCCAGACCGAAGGGCTTGGTCAGGTAGTCGTCCGCGCCGGCGTCCAGGCCGGTCACGATGTCCTCGCGCGAGTCGCGCGCGGTGAGCATCAGCACCGGGACGGGCAGGTCGCGCGAGCGCAGCTCCCGCACCACCTCCAGCCCGTTGCGGCCGGGCAGCATCACGTCCAGCACGATCAGGTCGTACGGGGTCACGAGCGCCTTCATGAGCCCGTCCTCGCCGTCGTGCGCCACGTCCGGGGCGTACCCCTCCTCGCGCAGGCCGCGCTGCAGGAAGGAGGCCACCTTGCGGTCGTCTTCCACGATGAGGATGCGCATGCGTCCAACCCTACACCCGCCGGCCCCCGGCGGGAACCCGCGCGGCGCCCGCGGTGTGGAGAGGGGGCTTCGCGCCTCCCCCCACCCCACCCCGCCCGTGACGCTCTCCCGCCGCCGCTTCACCGCCCTGGCCGCCGGCGCCGCCGCCGGCCTCGCGCTCCCCCGCCGCCGACAGGAATCGTACTTCCGCTGGGTCCCGGTCCGGGACGATGTCCAGGTGGCGGTCGGGGGCGGCGGCAACTCGCTCCTCTACCTGGGCCCGCGTGGCGCGCTGGTGAGCGACGGCAAGAACTTCGGCCTGGGGCGGGCGCTGCGCGCCGAGGCCGAGTCCTTCGGCGTCACCGTCACCCACTTCGTCAACACGCATCACCACGGCGACCACACGGGGGGCAACGAGGGCTTCCCCGACGCGCTCAAGGTCGCGCACGCCAACGCCGCCCCCCGCATCGCGGCCAGCGCCGAGGCCGCCCTGGCCCGCGCGGGGGATCGCCTGGCCGCGCTCGAGGAGGAGCTCAGCGCCCGCGGCGCCCCGCCCCACGTCCAGCACGGGCTCGAGGAGCTGCACGCCGAGCTGGACACGCTCGCGGTGGCGGACTTCACCCCAGACCGGGTTTTCCTGGACGAGTACCCGCTCTCGGTGGACGGACTGCCGGTGGAGCTGCGCTGGGTGTCGCCGGGGCACACCGACGGGGACGTCTTCGTCTTCCTCCCGCGGGAGAACGTGCTGCACTGCGGCGACCTGCTCTTCCACGGGCGCCACCCCTACGTGGACGACACCGCCGGCGCCACGCCCGCCGGGTGGCTCCGGTGTCTGGACGCCATGCTCGCGCGCTGCGACGCCGACACCGCGGTGGTGCCCGGGCACGGCGAGGTGACCGACCGCGCCGGGCTCGCCGCCCAGGGCGACTACTTCCGCCGCCTGCAGGGGGTGGCCGCCGACGCGCACGCGCGCGGACTGAGCCGGGAGCAGGTGCAGGGGCTGGTCCCCGACGGCCTCGGCGACCTGCCCGGCGCCGACCCGCACCTGGCCCGCAACCTGGGGCTGGTGTTCGACGAGGTGGCGGCGCGGTAGCGGCGCCCTACCTTCCTCCGCCATGGACACCCACCCGCCGTTCGACCTCGACGCCGTGCGCGCGCGGATCCCGGTACTCGGGTCCCGCATTCCCATGAACGCCTGCTCGCAGGCCCCGCAGTCGGCCGCCGCCCGCGCGGCCGCCGAGGCGTACCTCGACTCCTGGGACCGGGACGTCATGGACTGGGAGGCGTGGATGGCCGAGGTCGAGGCCGCCCGCTCGGCCTTCGCCCGGCTGATCGGGGGCGAGCCCGCCGACGTGGCGGTCGCCTCGTCCCTCTCGCAGGCCACGTCCTCCCTCGCCTCGGGCCTGGACTACGGGGGCACGCGCCGCGAGGTGGTGGTGAGCGGCGTGGAGTTCCCCACCGTGGCGCACGTGTGGCGCGCCCAGGAGCGCTTCGGCGCGCGCGTCACCACGCTCCCGCTCGCCCCCGACGGCACCCTTCCGCTCGACGCCTACGAGGCGGCCGTGGGGCCCGGGACCCTGCTGGTCTCCGCCGCGCACGCCTACTACCAGACCGGGTGGATGCAGGACGTGCCCGCGCTCGCCGAGCGGGCGCACGCCGCCGGCGCGCTCCTCTTCGTGGACGCCTACCAGTCGCTGGGCACCGGGCCCTTCGACGCCCCCGCCTCGGGCGCCGACTTCGTCGGGTCGGGCAACCTCAAGTACCTCATGGGCACGCCCGGGATCGCCTTCCTCTGGGTCCGCCCGGGGGTGGCGGAGCGTCTCCGCCCCGGCATCACCGGGTGGTTCGGGCGCCGCGACCCCGCCGCCTTCGACTTCGCGCTCGACTGGGCCGAGGGCGCCCGCCGCCTGGACGTGGGCACCCCTCCCATCCTGCCCGCATACATCGCGCGCGCCGGCATGGAGTGGCTGCTGGAGGTCGGGCTGGAGCGGGTGGGGGCGTGGAACCGCACCCTGGCCCGGTACATGCGCGCGGGCGCCCGGGCGCGCGGGCTGGCCACCATGGATCCGCCCGACCCTGACGCACGCACGCCCACCACCGCCTTTCCCTGCGCGGACGCGCACGCCGTCGAGGCCCGCCTGCGCGAGCGCGGGATCATCGCCTCGGCGCGCGGCCCCGCGCTCCGTCTCGCGCCCCACTTCTACAACACCCTGGACGACGTGGACGCGGCCCTGGACGCCCTGGCGGCCGAGCTCGAAGACGGCGCGGGCGCCGCGTGAGCCCCTCCCCCGCCGGCCGGGTGCGCGAGACCTTCGGCTCCCGCCTGGGCGTCCTGGCCACCATGATCGGCGTGGCGGTGGGGCTCGGGAACGTCTGGCGCTTCCCCTACATGGCGGGCCGCCACGGGGGCGGCGCCTTCGTGCTCCTCTACCTGGCCATCGCGCTGCTGGTAGGCGTGCCTGCCCTCATGGCCGAGTGGTCGCTGGGCCGCCACACGCGCCGGGGCACGCTCGAGGCCTACCGCGCCGCCGGTCTCCCTGCCGGCCGGGCCGTCGGGTGGACACTCTGTGTCATCGTCCTGGTCGCGCTCGGCTACTACAACGCCGCCATCGGGTGGGTGCTCTGGCACGCCGTCGCCGAGGCCGCCGCGCCCTTCGGCCGTCCGCTCGCGGGCGCCGCCATCCTGCCCCCCGAGTCCGGCTTCGCGCCCGGCGCCTTCCTGGGGCAGGCCGCGCTGACGGCGGTCGTGCTGGCGGCCCAGGCCACCGTCCTGGTGCTCGGGCTGCGCCGCGGGGTCGAGCGGGCGAGCCGCGTCCTCACCCCCCTCCTCTTCCTCTCCCTGCTGGTGCTGGCGGTGCGCTCCCTCACGCTGCCCGGGGCCGGGGAGGGCGTGCGCTGGCTGCTCGCGTTCCATCCGGGGGAGCTGAGCGTCTCCGTCGCCCTGGCGGCGCTGGGGCAGGTCGTGTTCTCGCTCGCCCTCGGAGGCACGTTCATGGTGACGTACGGCTCCTACCTGGCCGACGACGCCTCGCTCCGCAACGACGCCGCCCTCACCGTCCTCGGGGACACCGGGGCCGGCATCCTCGCCGGTCTCGCCATCTTCCCCGCCGTCTTCGCGTTCGGGCTCGAGCCCGCCTCCGGCCCCGGTCTCCTCTTCGACACCGTCCCGCGCGTCTTCGCGCAGCTGCCCGCCGGCTGGCTCTTCGGCCTCCTCTTCTTCGCCGCCCTGGGCGGGGCCGCGCTCCTCTCCGGCATCGCCGCCTTCCAGGTGCTGGTGGACGCCGCCGACGAAGTGCTGGGGTGGGAGCGCCGCCGGGCCGTGCGGACGCTGGCGCTGGCCACCTTCGTGCTGGCGCTCCCGCCCATGGTCAACCTGCGCATCTTCGTGCCCTGGGACCTCACCTTCGGATCCGGCGGACAGACCTTCGGCGCCGTGGTCGCGGTCGTGACCGTCGGGTGGGCGCTGCACCGCGGCCACCTGCTCCGACAGCTGGGCGGCGACCATCCCGGTCCCCTGGATGGCCTGCTCGCCTGGTGGCTCCGCTGGATCATCCCCGCCGCCGTCGCGGGCGCCGCCGCGTGGTGGCTGCTCACCGACGTGTTCGGGGCCGTGGCGGGGGTGTGAGGGATTCGAACCGAGCCGCGGAAGCGGCGAGGTGAGCGAGGAGGGCGCAGCCCCCGCAGCTCCACCCTCGTCGGAGGCGGCGGGCACCCGCCCGCAGCCTCCCGGGGGTGAGAATCCCTCCCCCCCGGAAAACGCGGAGCGCCCCGGAAGCCGAGGGCTGCCGGGGCGCTCACAGGGTCATCGGGGGGGACACGGAGGGGGAGGGATTCGAACCCTCGTGTGCTTGCGCACGCACCGCTTTCGAGGCGGGCCCGTTAGACCATCTCCGGCACC
>JAVVFC010000057.1:0-16287 GCA_032250975.1 Longimicrobiales bacterium
GCCTGGGGGTGCCGACCCCGACGAGATGCCGCATCAGCAGCGGGATCCGGGGCGTCGATCCCGGCCGCCTCGGCCAGCCCGCTCACGTAGGTGTCGATGCCGCGCTTCCGGCCCCGGAGCAGCTTGTGATCACGCAGGGCCTTCAGGATCAGCTCGAAGACCTGCTCGAACTGTGATTCGGTTCCACCGAACCGCGGGTGTGCTCCAATGGCTTGCGATTCATCGCCTGGAGCCGCATGGTCTCGGACCTTTGAATCTACAGGAGGCACCCATGAAGGCAGCGGTGATCGAGCAGTTCGGTGAACCGATGGTGGTGCACGCGGAATGGGCGGAGCCGGAATGCGGCCCCCGTGACGCCGTGATCCGGGTGGAGGCCTGCGGGATCTGCCGCTCAGACTATACGATCTGGAATGGCGGATTTCCTTGGATGGGCATCGTTCCGGAGCTGCCCCTCGTCCCGGGTCACGAGTATTGTGGCGTGGTGGAGGAGATCGGCTCGGAGGTGACCCGGTTCAGTGTGGGTGACCGGGTGGTCGCCCCCTTCAATCACGGCTGCGGCTCCTGCGAGTACTGTTCGGAGGGGCATCAGAACGTCTGCAGTGATCTGACACTGCCGGGCATCCACTACACCGGGGGCTATGCGGCGTTGACCAAGGTGGGCCGTGCCGACGTCAATCTCGTGCACCTTCCGGAGTCCATCCCGTTCGCGGTCGCCGCGGCCATGGGATGCCGGTACGTGACCTCGTACCACGGGGTGGTGGATCAGGCCCAGGTCGGGCCGGGCGAATGGGTGGCTGTGTTCGCCTGCGGCGGTGTGGGTCTGTCCGCCGTCGACATCGCCTCCGGTCTCGGCGCCAACGTCATTGCGGTTTCGCGCAGTCCGGAGAAGCTGGCCTTGGCCGAGAAGCTCGGCGCCACCCACACCGTGATCGCCGGCGACGACGCACCGGCACAGATCCAGGAGATCACGGGCGGTGGCGCTCACGTCTCGATCGACGCACTGGGCTCGGCCGCCACCACCCTGCCCGCAATCCTGAGCCTGCGGCCGCGCGGCCGGCATCTGCGCCTCGGGGTTTCGAACCAGCAGGAACAGGGGAAGATCGAGATCCCGGTCGACATGCTGACCTTCCTGGAGCTTCGCCTGATCGGCTCCTTCGGCATGCAGGCGGCCCGCTTCCCCGAGATGCTCCGCATGGTCGAGGCGGGACGCCTCCATCCGGAGCTCCTCCTCCGCGAAACCGTCGCACTCGAGGAGGCCGGTCCCGTCCTGCACGCGATGTCCGACTACGACACGGTCGGCATGTCGGTCATCACGGAGTTCTGAGCGCGGCCAGAGCGAGCGTCCGGACACGAGCTCCAACCGGCGACGTGCTCATGTGTGCCTCGCCGACCTTCCGCTTCAGGGCGGTCGTGACCTTGTCGATCCTGAGCAGGCGTTGCCGCTGGATGCTGTCGCATCGAAGCGGTCGTCGTGCAGTTCAGTGATGTCCGAACTGGGATCCGGCGTTTGCGCAGTGGCGCTCCCGTATCGCGGTCACCGAAGAGTACGATCGGGAACTCGTGGCCCGGGCGGTCGAGCCGTATCTGGCCGCCCGGGTCGACCTCGAGCCGGTTTCTTCGTCGGCCCCAACGACCGATCGAAGAGAGGCCCTTGGGACCCTGTGAGTTCCGGAGATTCTGGGCCACCCTCTTCCGGGAATCCTGGGCCACGGGGTCACACTCGTTGACGCGGGAAACGCCGCGAATTCGGAACAGGCCCAACCCCTGAAACCGGAGGCGGACGAGAAGCGGGATCTGCCGACGGTGGAGCTCCTGCACCGGTTGAGGGGCGAGAGCGACACCGGGGGCGAGAGCGCCGTCGACGGCTTCGTGCGGTCCCTCTCTGCCCACGTCGACAGGCTCCGGAGGTCGTGCAGAGGCGGCGAGAACCGCATGCACGGCAACCTCCCGCTCCTCCGTAATTCCTCAGTATTTCGCCAGCTTGATGAGCACCCAGTCCCGGAAGCCCGGGAACTGGGTGTTCCCCTTGGCGCCCTTCCCGAGGCGCAGAGTTCCGAAGAACCCCACCTCGTCGCCCGGGGCCAGGGACAGATCGTGGGCTGGGTCGCCCGACCGCAGCGGCTTGAACAACTCGTAGATCGTCACTCCGCCGCGGGTGTTGTCGAAGTCGGCGCCACCCTCCGAGGTGCCTCCGTGGTTCACATCCAGGTCTCCGCACCCGGACTGGCTGGAATTGGTGCACTTCTTCGTCAGGAACTCATCCGTGTAAAGCCCGGCCGTGCCCAGGGTGGGATCGAAGTTCATCCCGTCGTCACCCTCGCGCAGGGCGCCGGCCACGCCGTCGGTCACATCGGAGAGGAAGTCGAAGCGGAGGCTGTTCTCCGTCATTGTGCCCTGGATCTCCACCGCCAGGTAGAGATGGTCGGCGTCGTTCATCCAGTACAGGACCGACGGTGCGCCACCGCCGCCAAGGTTTGCGGTGAAGGACGCGCTGTGGGCGCAGGTCCATTCGACCCCCAGTACCGCATCGATCGTGGCAGAGCCCCACCCTTCGCGGCAGAGGGCGTTCACGGTGAATGTCGCGCTCAGGCCGCCCACCGAAGCGGTCACGGTCTGTGGCCCCACCGTATTCCCCAAGGTAAAGACTGCCGACGTCTTCCCGTCCAGGCCGGTCGTGGTCTGAAGAATCGTGACGCCGTCTCCGCCGCCCCCTGGCTGGAGGCTTCCGTCGGAGGCGGTCCAGGTCACGGGAACTCCGGGGACGCCCAGGTCCGTGTCGTCGGCCACCGTGACCACCAGTGGACTCTGCAGCGTCATGCCGATGTAGGCGTCCCCGAGGTTCGGGTTGTCCGCCACCACGGACGACGGATCCCCGGCGGCCACGGCGGAGAAGGTCACGAACCCCTCCGTTACCGGGAACCCGTTCACATGCGACTGAAGAGACCCCTCCGCGAAGAGACCCAGTCCTGAGGCAGTGAGGGTGTTGGTTCCCTGGCTCCCCACCGTCCACGCGCCGGGGGAGGCGTACCCTTCACCATCCGTGGTGACCGACACGGACGGATAGCCCCCCAGGTTTCCGCCACCCGCGGTGATGGTAAAGTCCACCAGAACGCCCTCGATGGCGTTGCCATCCAGGTCATTCACCCGCACCACGGGTGCCTCGGGTAGATCACCCCCCTGCCGCCAGATCTGCTCGCCCCCGGAGACGATGGACAACTCGCCGGGAAGGACCCACTGGAACTGCGAGAACCCCCGTGTGAGGCCCCCCAGTCCCAGGTGGAGGGCCACCAGGGGACGGGGCCCCACCAGACGGAACAGCGGGCGGAGTACGCGGGCCATCAGTGTGCCGTCACCAGGCGGCTCCTCACCGGGGCACGCGTCGGAGGCGGTGTTGGCCAGGGCCTGGAATGTCTCCGAAGCGTCGTCCCACTTGAAGATCTGGAGGAGTTCGGTCTGGGGGTCGTCGGGATCCAGCCCCAACTCGAGCAGGTCGATGCAGACCGACACGGTCGCGTCCAGGGCAAGCGGGGCCAGGTCTTCCGGGATGTGCCGGATCCGCAGGCAGGGACCGAACTGCGGGGTGTCCATCCCGGGAAGACACTCCTCCGGACTGAGGTTCAGACGCTCCAGGATGAACGTCACCTCCGGCTCCGGCAGGGAATTCGCCGGAACGGTGAGACCGAGGGGATCCCCCAGCCCCTGGCCCCCGTCGAGACTCAGTCGTCCTCCCTCACCGTACAGAATGGTCCCGGCGATGCACTCCGTCACGGTCGGGTTAGTGGGGTCGCAGAGGAATGTCTGGGAGATCCAGAACTTCACCGGGAGGTTCTCCCCAAGGCGGAAGGTGTGGAACCCTTCCCGGTCCAGGGACGGTGACGTGCCGTTGGGGTCCTGGGGGTCCACGTCCAGGTGCCCGAGCTCCTCGCCGGCCAGGAGGACGCGAATCCGGTAGTCCTCCGTGTGGTCCAGTCCCTCCGCCGGGACGTGTACGTCCGTGTCCCAGTTCACCTGGTACGCGAACTCCCCCACTTTGATGTCACCGGGCCCGAAGGTCCAGATCACGAAGGGCTCGGGCCCGCAGTCGCCCCCCATAAGGAGACAGACCTGGACGGTGGGGCGAAGGTACGGATTGAAGGCGCCCGACGGTGGACCGCTGTTCACCAGCGGTGGCAGGAAGTACAGATCGGGACTGCCGCCATGGTTCCCGTCCAGGATCTCCGACGCAACAGGCGGTGATCCGAATTCCAGGTCGGGGGGCATTGGGCTGTGCTCAACGCAGCCCGCCAGCAGGATCGGGAGGACCGTGACAGGCCGGAACGTCTTCATGGGAGTCGCTCTCCGAGGTGGGATCGGTCAGCCTCGGATGCCGGACCGGCACACGTCCGCGGGTCCCCCCGCATCGATGTATGAAGAGGCGCGTCGGGCGCCCGAGGTCCGTGAGGACGATTCCTGGAAGCGGATTCGGGAGGGCGAAGCCGTCGTGGAGGGAGGGACTGGATCCCATTCCCTGATCCATCACAATCCATGATGCCGAAGGCCCCGGGGCACAGCCGTAGGGACCCGGGATCCTTGCTCTGTGGGGAAATCCCCGACCTGGCCGTCGTCAGTTCAAACGGCGCATCCGCTCGAAATCCGGATTCCCCTCCAACCGGCGCCACCACCAATGGAGGGATTGCCCCCGGCCAAAATGTCCCACGGCGTTCGCCGTGTACTCCTGCAGGAGGCGCAGCGCTTCGGCGTCGTCGCCGTTAAGTAGCCGCATGGCGGCCTCCAGGGGAAGCAGCTCGCCGGTGGGATCCTCCTCCGGGCCGCGGTGACCGCGGGCCATGACCGCCGAGGCCGAGTCCACCAACCCGGACCGAGCCAGGACGCCACCCACCAGCTGGAGTTCCCAAGGCTCCACCGCCTCGAAGGCCGGACCCGTGAGTTCGCGGATGGAGTCCACGATCATCCAGGCGCGCTCCGGCCTGGCCTCCATTCCATCCATGGTCATCACCAGGAGCCGGCACTCCAGGAAGTAATGATCCAGAGGGAACCGCCGCCGCCCTTCGTCGCACCACTCCGCGGCCCGGTCGGTCCGCCCCAGGTCGTAGTTGGTGCTGAATAGCCGCCGCAGCACCGCGTCGGCAGTCGTGAGAAAGGCATCGTTCTCGTAGGCGCGCTGCGCTGCCAGGGCTGCGCTGGCCGGATCCTCCACCTGATAGTACAGGTGGCTCAGGGTGGAGTACGCCTCGGCCAGCGCACTGTCCCGCTCCACCGCCGCCTCGAGGTCGTTCTGTGCGAGGCGCAGCGTCTCCGCCCGAGCCTCCTCCGTCGGATCCAGTCCCATGAGGTACCGCACGTAGCGAGCCGAGCCCCGCCGGTTGAGGGCCTCAGCAGCGTGGGGGTCCCGGCCCAGCGCCTCGTCAGCGAACCGTTCGGACTCCCGGAGCAGGGCGCCCGCCTCGGCGCCGTCCGCCGCCAGGCGCCGCGCCCGCTCGTAGGCGGAGCGGGCAAGGAGGAGCCAGGGCTCGGCCCACCCCTCTGCCAGCCTGGCGGCCTCGTTGAATCCCCTGTCCGCCTCCTGGAATTGAGCTGCCGCCTCGATCTGATTGTTCTCGTCCGAGGCGGTCAGGGCCCGCTGCAACGCCTGTTCTCCACGCGCCAGGGCGAGGAACGCACCCTGGTTCGGCGCGCCTGAGCGGCTCTCCCGGAACCGGATCTCCCTCCCCAGCCGGGTCCGGAACGCTTCCTCCACTTCCACCGAGACCGCGTCCTGGAGGGCTGCCGGGTCGTCGGCCGGGCCCCAGATGCTCACGTTCCCCAGCCGGACGTCGTCCCGGGTCAGGATCCGCACCGCAACCACCAGTTCCTCCCCGGAGCGTCGTACGTCGCCCTCCAGCAGCGTTCCCACGTCGAGGAATGCGCCGGCCTCATAGACACCCATCCCCCGGTCGCGGACCTCCCGGGCACCATTGCGGGAGATCACGTCAAGCTCCGGCACACGGCTGAGTCTCGAGATCAGATCCTCGGTGAGGCCCGCCCCCACCAGCGAGGTCTCCTCGTCCTCCCCCGTGAAATAGAGGACGGCGATCCGGTTGAGGGCGATCCCCCCTTCCCGGGCCCTGAGCAGCACGCGGGCGTCCCGCACCACGGTGAAGGCCGAGGCGCCAGCGCCGAAGACCAGAACGGTCAGGAGCGCGACCTCCAGGGGCGGGACCCGCTGGGCGCCCTTTTCCCCGTGGTACCAGCCGATGATCAGGGCGGCGGGAATCCCGAAGCCGAAAAGGATGAGCGCCACGACGTAGACGTACCGGGGAAGCACCTCCCGGTCCACCACCTGATCCACCACCTGCAGCAGGATCCAGCCTCCCACGACGTACGAAAGGGCGATCTGGGTGATGCGGCGCTGCCGGACCTGGGTCCAGAGACTCATCGCGTCCACCGTCGGTTGGAGGAGCGTGACCCGGACCCCGAAGCCGTGCGGGAAGCCACTGTCAAACACTCCCTCGGGTGAATCCCGGAGCCACGCTGGTACAGTCCGGCAAGAGTCGCGCTCTGAGCTATCGGGGTATCCCCTTCACGGGAGGTAGGGATTCTCCTTACGGCAGGTCCTCGGCCCCGCCGGGAAGATTGGCTTCAGTCCATCCACCCAGGAGGTCAGCCATGGCAACGCTTCCCGTTTCGCGCGCCGAGTCCGCTGCACATTCCCACTTCCGCTGGGGGTGGATGGCTATCGGCATTGTGGTGGGCTCGCTTCTCATCGCCACCTTCGTAGGTGTGGTCTGGCAGGAGCAGCCGAGGCCCGGCGTGGCTCTTCTGGTAGGAGGCCTGACATTCGTCCTGGCCGGAATCTTCGTGGGATTCAACTCTCCCGGTCGGACGGTCGTCGAGCCCGGCGTGGCCGGCGGGATCATCGCCATCGCCGCCGCCAGCATCCTGAGCGGGCTGGGCGTCTTCCCCGTGGGTGCGCCCACCGTCGTGCTCTGGCTGATCCTGGGGAGCCTCCTTGCGGCCCTTGGTGGGTGGGTCGGGGAGCTCATGCAGGGAACATTCGGCGGGGAAACCCAGGGGAAGAAGATCCAGTGGCCGTGGATCGTTGTGGGAGTCGTCCTGGGCTTCGTCTTCAACATTTACTTCGTGTTCGTCGGTCGGGCGCTCTTCAGTCTGGGTGCCATGGGGATCATGGCCTCGTTCGGACTGAGTTTTCTCCTGACCGGGTTCTTCGTGGGGTTCTTCTCCCCGGGCGTGACCCTGGCCGAGCCTGCGATCGCCGGCGTCCTGCTGGTGGCGGTGAACACGGTGGTGACCTCCATGGGATTCCAGGCCCCCTTCCCTCTGGGCGCCATTGTCCTGGGCTTCATCGCCGCATTCTGCCTGGCGCTTGCGGGTGGATGGGTGGGCGAGCTGGTCCAGGAGGATACCCGGCATCCGGAAACCGGCGAGACGGGCGACTGACAGGGCCACGGCAGCGGACGCGCCCCGGCACTGCTCCGGAGCGTCGCACCCCTTGCCGCGACCCGTCAGGGCAGGATCGGTCGGGGTTTCAGCACGAAGATCCCCTCGTTGATGCTGGACACCACCACCAACCCCGAATCGAAGAAGGGGAAGGCCGTCCAGGCGCCGCCGCCGAAGCCGGGCGGGTTGGGGCCGTAGGGGGTGGTGTCGAAGAAGCCGATCTCCACCGGCGCCTCGGGATCCGAGATGTCCAGGATCCGGAGGCCCGCCTGGTAGTTGGCCAGGTAGGCCCGGTTCCCCCGGATGTAGAGGTTGTGGTCGGTGGCCTGGTCCGGGCCCAGGTGTTCGCCCACCAGGATCGGGTCGTCCAGCTCGGCCACGTCCCAGATGAGGGTCCGGGTACGCTCCGACGTTCCCACGATCTCGTCCAGTTCGTCGTTCACGTAGAGGTAGCGCTGGTCCTCGGTGAGCCAGCCCTGGTGCACGTAGGCGGTCCCGGGGTGACTCATGGCGCTGATGGCGACCGGGTTCGCCTTGTCGGTCACGTCCACGATGCGCATGGCCGTCTCGTTGGCGGCGAAGCAGATCTGCCGCCCCCGGTAGGCCTCGTCGGGCCCGCGGTAGACGGTGCACTGGGCGTCGTGGGTGCGCCCGCTCCAGATGAGTCCCTCGGTGTCGGTGAAGCAGCCGGCGAAGGTGGGATTCAGGGGGTCGTGTATGTCGATCATGTGAAGCCCGCCCCCGCACGAGCGGCCCCCGGTGTTGGTGCCCACCGTGTAGGCAAAGCCGCTCTCGGTGTCGACGATGAGGTTGTGGGCGCTGGCCACCTGGTCGTAGCGGGCGTCGGGCTCGAAGGTGGCCGGCATCGCCGCCGGGTCCACCCCCCGGAGCCGGGTGAGATCGAAGACCAGCAGGCCGTGATCGCCGGCTCCGTCACCGGTGAAGAAGGCGTGGTCCCGGTAGACCTTGATGTCCCGGGCGCTGCTGGGGTTGGCGGGGAGCAGCCCCACGAAGACGGGGTTCCCGGGCTCGGTGATGTCCAGGACGGCCAGACCCGCGGTCCGCCCGGCCAGGACGTACTCCCGCCCCGTTTCCGGGTCGGTCCACCCCCAGATGTCGCTCACCCGCCCCCCGGGCTCGGCGCCCATGGCCGAGAGGGGGAGGAAGGAGACCAGGTCCACCCCGTGGCAGGCGAAGCCCCCGGCTTCGCCGCCCGCGCAGGGCCGCGCCTCTCCGACGCTCCGCTCCAGGGGCTCGCCCGCCTCGAGCCAGGCGGGGAGCGATCCCGGGGCGTCCAGATCGAAGACGGCTGCCCGGCCCTGGCCGCCCCAGGCCCCCGGGGCTCCCACCACCAGGTGACCGTGGCCCAGGGCCAGGGCGCTCCCGAAGCCGTCACCGGGCCGAAGGTCCTCGGGGGCGAGGCGGGCCGAGAGGGTCCAGCCGGCCTCTCCCTCCCGGCGGTACACCACCACTTCTCCCCGTCCCTCCCGGGCCCGAGGGGCCCCCACGGCCAGCAGGTCGGCGGAGGCGGCCAGGGCGGCGCCATAGGCAGCGGTCCGCCCGTCCGGGCGGGACCCGCCCTCCAGAACCCCCAGGAGCACCCACCCCTCGCTCTGGTCCGATCCGTAGCGGAGCACCTGGTCCAGCCCCGGGGCACCCAGCAGCGCCTCGCCCCCGGCCAATGCGACGGCTTGGCCCAGGCTTCCGTCACGTTGGAGGGAGTCGGCGGCGAAGCGGCCCGCGAGGGTCCACCGGCCGTCCGGGCCACTCTGCGCCCACAGGAGTCCTCCGCCCCCCTGGGCGAGTCCCGGAGCCCCCGCCAGGATCCGGTTCCCGTCGAAGGCCAGGGCTCCACCCAGGCCGGCCCGCCGGGCCTCCTCCGGCACCTCCAGATCCAGCTCCGCCGTCCAGTCCGTCCCCGGACGGGTAAGGATCCGCACGCGGGTCCCGCCCAGGGCCCCTCCGGCCACCGCCATCCGGCGCCCCTCGCCGTCCAGGATCCCGATGCGGGGAGGGGGCCCCATGAGGGCCAGGAGGGTTCCCATGTCCAGCCCGGTGGCGGGTAGTCCGGCCGGGGGTGGGGTGCCGGGATCCACCGGGATCCGTCCGGCCCCCCGCCACCCGGCCCCGTCCCGGAGGTAGAGGTGACCCGCCAGGGCGCCCGCAGGGTCTCCCGCGCCCAGGAGGACCGCCGATCCGTCGGCGCTGGCCGAGACCACGGGGGTGAGGGTCTCGCCCGGAAACCCGCCGCCCAGCATGGGGAGGGCGCCATCCGGGGTCCAGCCGCCCGCCACCCGGCGGAAGAGCTGAGCCTGGGCGGGCCCCCGGACGGCGCCCGGCTTGAGGACCGCCACCTCGCCCGGGCCGGTCACGGCCACGGCCGAACCGAACGCGTCCTGGGCCGTGCCCGCACCCGGAAGGAGGGCGGTGAGGAGGAGAGCGAAGGGGATGGGACCCGCGAGACGGATGGGCGGGCGGGGGGAGGAGGAGGAGGTCACGAGCGGTTCCTGGGGTGGGGAGGGTAGGCCCGGGAACATGGGAACAGGCCGCCGGGGAGGCTACCTTCGCGGGGCGCTCCCCTGATACAGCAACACACTGGACGGCCGCACCTGGTTCATGCGGCCTTCCGGCTCCCCGTGACTTCGAGGAGACGTGCCGCATGAGGATACAACCCGTACAACAGAGGCGGCTCCGAGGCGGCCGCCCCATTCTGGCGGTGTTCGCCGTCCTGGCCCCGCTCCTGGCGGTGGCCGCCTGCGACGGGGAGCCCGGGGGGTCGAGCAAGCTCCCCGATGTGTCGGATGTGGTGCTCCCCGTCTTCGCTCCGTCGGACACCACACTCGCGGTGGGCCGGGTGTCGGGGGACGACGTCTACCTCTTCGAGGTGATCCGGGGCGTCCGGTGGCTTCCGCAGGGTGGGGTGGTCGTCGCGGACGGGGGCCGCGGGCGCATCTCCCTGTACGACGGTGAGGGCGGCTTCCGACACGCCTTCGGCCGCGAAGGCGAGGGCCCCGGCGAGTTCGGCGCCCTCGCCGGACTCTGGGTGGCCGGTCCGGACTCGATCCTGGCCCTGGACCAGCGGCGGGACCGGGTCTCGCGCTTCCACCTCGACGGGAGCTTCGAGCGTCAGCTCCCCGCGCACGAGCTGTCGGACGACACCGTCTTCACGATGGATGTCCGCCCGCACCGCCGCTTCCTGGTACGTGGCGCCCTCCTTCCGGATGAACAGACCCGGGTCGCGGCAACGTTGGCGGAAGTGCCCCTCCCTTACGGCACCTTCGCATCGCGGGCGGCGTGGTGGCCGGGTGACGGCAGCCTCTGGATCCGCGAATCGGGCTCCGAGGGACCCTCCGACTGGCTGGTGCTGACCGAGGAGGGGGCGCCGGAGCGCTGGATCCGGCTTCCGGCGGGCTTCGAACCGCTCGATCTCCGCGGCGATGAGGTCGCGGGCCGGCTCCTCGGGGCGATGGACGTCGAAACGGTCCGGGCCTACCGCCTCGCGCCCACCGGCGGGAGGGAGTCGTTGCCGGCGTGGTGGGCCCTGCCCCACGCCCTCCCGGATTCGGCCGCGATCGACCAGGACGCCTTCCGGTCCGAGGTCGTGGGGTCGATCAAGTTCCTCGCGTCGTCGCAGGAGATCCACTACGCGAGGAACTCCACCTACTCGACCCGGATCGAGGACATCGTCGAGAGCCCCGAGGAGGATCTCCCCGAGGGGATGACGGTCGAGATCCTGACGGCGACCTCGCGGGGGTGGGCGATGGTCGCCGCGCACCCGGACCTCCCCGTCCTGTGCACCCTCGGCTACGGCTCCGGCACACCCGCAGGGTGGCGCCCGGGTTCCGTCCGGTGTGGAGGCTGACCGGTGTGTTCGACACCATCGACCCCCGCAGTACGGTCCCGCTCTACGAGCAGAACGGTGGCCCAGGCCTACCGGAAGCTTGCCCGCGAGGGGTTCGTGGAGATGCGCCATAGCGCCGGGACGTTCGTGCAGGCGCTCCCGGACGCCCGTCGGGAAGAGGAACGCCGGCTTCAGGCCGGGCGGCTCCTTCGCGCTGCAGGATCTCTCATTGAGGGCTCCGAGTCGGATCCGCATGCGAGGACCCCCGGAGCCCTGTTGCGTTCCCACGCCCGCCTCCTACCATGGGGTCTCCGCCCGTCGGCCTGACCGAGGGAGAGGGAGCCACCCGATGGAGGAGAACCCAATGGACATTCGCCGTGCCCGGACCCTGGCGGCCGCCGCACTGGCGCCCGGCCTGCTCGTCGCTCCCACCGCGGCCCTGGCCCAGGTGCAGGAGCGCCAGCCGTGGACGGTCGAACACACCTGGACCGACACGAAGGACGTCCGGTTCACGGTGGACGAGGGGACCTGGATGAGCGTGGACGTCTCCCCCGACGGCACCACCCTGGTCTTCGATCTGCTGGGGGACCTCTACACCCTGCCCATCCAGGGCGGACAGGCGACCCGGATCTCCGGCGGGCCCGCCTTCGACTTCCACCCCCGCTTCTCCCCTGATGGGCGGCGCATCGCCTTCGTCTCGGACCGGGACGGGCTGAACAACATCTGGACCATGGGACCCGACGGGTCCGACCCCGTCCAGGTCACGAAGGAGCGGGACCGCGACGTGAACTCGCCCGAGTGGTCGGCCGGCGGCGAGTACCTCTTCGTGCGGAAGCACTTCGTCTTCTCCCGCTCCCTGGGGGCCGGGGAGATCTGGATGTACCATCGCACCGGCGGGACGGGGCTCCAGGTCACGGACCGCCCCAACGAGCAGCAGGACCAGGGCGAGCCGGCGGCCTCCCCCGACGGGGAGTGGGTCTACTACGCCCAGGACGTGACGCCGGGGCCGCTCTTCCAGTACAACAAGGATCCCAACCCGGGAATCTACGCCATCCGCCGCCGGCACCTGGTGACGGGGGAGGAGGAGACGGTCGTCCGGGGCCCTGGAGGCGCCATCACCCCGGTGCCGCACCCCGACGGCCGCCACCTGGCCTTCATCCGGCGGGTGCGTGAGAAGTCGGTCCTCTTCCTGAAGGACCTGGCGTCGGGTGCCGAGTGGCCGGTCTTCGACGGGCTTGAGCACGACATGCAGGAGGCGTGGGCCATCCACGGACCCTATGCCCGCTACGACTGGGTGCCGGGCACCAACCACGTCGTCATCTGGGCCCGGGGCAAGCTCTGGCGCATAGACACGGAGACGGGGGAGGCGACGGACATCCCCTTCACGGCCGACGTGGACGCCCGGGTGCAGGAAGCGGTGCGGTTCCCCGTGGAGGTGGCGCCCGACGAGGTGGACGTGAAGATGCTCCGCCACGCCGCCACATCCCCGGACGGCCTCCGGGTGGTCTTCTCCGCCCTGGGGCGTCTCTGGGTCACCGACGCGGCAGGCGGCGAGCCCCGCAGGCTCACGTCGTCGGACGAGATCGAGGCCTTCCCCCGCTGGTCCCCGGACGGAAGGCAGATCGTCTACGCCGCGTGGGACGACGAGGCGCTGGGGGCCATCAAGGTGGTCCCGGTCCAGGGCGGAGACGGGAGGGCCGTGACCTCCGAACCCGGGCACTACGTGGCGCCGGCCTTCTCCCCTGACGGCGGCCGGATCGTCTACCAGCGCATCGGGGGCGACGACCGTCGCGGCCCGCTCTACGCGGACCACCGGGGGATCTGGCTGGTGTCGGCCGCCGGGGGCGAGGCCGTCCGGGTCCGGGAGGGCGGGAGCCGTCCCGTCTTCTCCGCGGACGGGAGCCGGATCCTCTTCCAGCAGGGGGGGCTCCGGAGCGTGGACGTGGATGGGTCGGAAGAGGTGATCCACCTCACCGGGAGCGAGGTGCTGGACTGGGCGGTTTCTCCCGACGGGGAGTGGGTCGCCTTCACGGAGGGGTGGCGGACGTACCTGGCGCGCTTCCCCCGCCCCGGTCGCACGGTGAGCGTCTCCGCCGGGACGGATGCATACCCCGTGCGGCAGATCTCGGAGGAGTCCGGGGCCTTCCTGCACTGGTCCGACTCGAGGACAGTGCACTGGATGCGGGGCCCCGAGTATTTCACCCGGGAGGTGTCGACCACCTTTCCCTTCGTGGAGGGCGAGCCGGAGGGGGGCGCCGCCGAGCCCGAGACCGCCGGGGTGGATCTGGGCTTCACGGTTCCCCGGGACGTCCCCACGGGGACGGTGGCGTTCACCGGCGCCACCCTCATCACGGCGGCGGACGACCCCTCGTATGGCGGCGGCCGGGACGGGGTGATCGAGAACGGCACGGTGGTGGTGGCGGGGAACCGCATCGTGGCCGTGGGCCCGGCGGACCGGGTGGAGGTGCCCCGGGGCGCCCACGTGGTGGACGCTTCCGGGAAGTACATCATGCCCGGGCTGGTGGACGCCCACGCGCACCACGGGAGCGCGTCCGGCGGGCTCCCCGCGGAAACGGACTGGGGCTTCTTCTCGCAGTTGGCCTTCGGGGTCACCACCACCCACGACCCGTCCAACAGCAACGAGATGATCTTCACCGACGGGGAGATGGTGGCGGCGGGCATGAAGCTGGGCCCCCGCATCTACTCCACCGGGACGATCCTGTACGGGGCGGTGACGCCCTTCCGTTCCCTGACCCGGGACTACGAGGACGCCCTCATGCACGTGCGGCGCCAGAAGGCCGACGGCGCCCCCAGCGTGAAGAGCTACAACCAGCGCCGCCGGGACGCCCGGCAGTGGATCCTGGAGGCGGCCCACAACGAGGGGATCAACGTGGTGCCGGAGGGCGGCTCGACCCTCTTCCAGAACATCGCCCAGGTCATCGACGGACACACCACGGTCGAGCACAACCTGCCCGTGGCCACGTTGTATGATGACGTGCTGAACCTCTGGGCAGAGACGGAGGTGGCCTACACGCCCACCCTCGTCGTGAGCTACGGCGGGGTGTCGGGGGAGTACTACTGGTACGAGCACGAGGACGTCTGGGAGAACCAGAGGCTCATGACCTTCGCCCCCCGCGGGCCCATCGACGCCCGCTCGCGCCGGCGCCTGAAGATGGCCGGCGACGAGGACTACCATCACATCGCCGTATCGCGGCACGTGAGTGCGCTGGCGCAGCGGGGTGTCCTCACCAACATCGGGGCCCACGGGCAGCTGGACGGGCCCGCCGCCCACTGGGAGATGTGGATGTTCTCCCAGGGCGGGATGAGCAACCTCGACGTGATCCGCGCCGCCACCATCAATCCGGCCCGGTCGCTGGGCTTCGACGCCGACATCGGCTCCCTCGAGGTGGGGAAGCTGGCGGACCTGCTGGTCCTGGTGGCCGACCCCCTGGAGGACATCCGGAACTCCGACGACATCGAGCTGGTCATGCTGAACGGGCGCCTCTACGATGCCCGGACGCTGAACCAGGTGGGGAACCACCCGGCTGCGCGGCCGCCTCTGGCGCACGAGCGGGTGCCCCGGGGGCCGAAGCGGCTGAACTGACGGGGTTGCGAAGCCGATCCCCCGCTCGTATGGGCTTTGGAGCCCTCCTTCACCCTCGAACCGGCCTCATCATGATGTTCCCCCGTCCCGTGTCTCCCCGCGCGATCTGCTGTACGGCGTGCTGCTCTCAGCCCGGTTCACGCACGGAGACCTGCCGTCCGGGTTTCCCACGCTGACTCCGTGATGCAGTATGTACTTTGAGCCGGACCCCTGAAGCCAAGGAGGAATGCCATGCCGAAGTTCGTGATCGAGCGCGAGATCCCGGGTGCGGGCGAGCTCTCGGAGCAGGAGTTGCACGGCATCTCACAGAGGGGCGAGCCGCGCTCCCTCCCTCAGTTCGGCTCGAAGACCGGGTGGGTGCGGACCACGAAGGGGACCTCGAGCGCGTCCTGGACCATGGTGTAGACCCGGCCGCGCCGGACTCGGATGGGCATGTGGTCGGGGACGTTGAAGTCGAACTCGACCGACCCCCGATAGCTCCCGTCGGCTGAGAAGACGTCGTAGCGGGGACGGTGCGCGTCGGTGCGCGTCCGGCCCACCCAGAGCCGGCCCTCGTCGTCGGTGCTGAGGCTGGTGATCACCGGCTTGGCGGGGGGCATCAGGCGCGAGACGGCCTCCGCGACGCCGCGCCGCCCGGGGTCCCGCTCCGCCTGGGCCTCCACCCACTCGGAGCGGTCCCGGTCGGTGACCGGAGGGGGCGCCGCGTCGGATTCGATGACGAGCAGGGTGTCACCGTCCGCCCCGAGCCGGACGATCCGGTAGGTGTCGGCGCCGGTGCGCCAGACCGTCCCGTCGGCATCGACGGTGGTGATGGGACGGGGATCGAAGGGGACGCCCCAAAAGGTGTGCCCTCCGCGGTTGTCGCGGCGGATCAGGGTGCGGAAGGGCGCCTCGCCCAGGTAGACCGAGTCCTTCTCGGTGCGCGCCGGGTCGTACACGACCAGATACTCGTGCTCGCTCGACTCCAGCAGGCCCTCCTCGGGCGGGTAGACCCGATCGGCCGCGGAGTGCCCTTCGTGCTTCCACAGCCGGCCGTGGCGGTCGACCGTGCCCAGCCAGAAGTAGCCGAAGGAGAGCACCGGCATCCGGTAACGCCCGACTTCGCCGCCCGCCGTGCCGATGCCGATCATGCTCCACGCGCCCGGGTCCTGCACCCAGAGTACCGTGTCGTCGACCAGCACCATCCCATTGGGGGCGGTGAGTTCCCCGGGACCTTCTCCGCGGGAGGCCACCGTACGCAGGAAGGCACCGTCCGCACCGAAGGTCCGGATCTCGGCAGCCTGGTGATCGAGGACGTAGATCGCGCCGTCCCGGTCGGCCTCGACGCCTCGCACATCTCCAAAGATCTCCTCGGCGGGGCCCTCCACGGCTCCGATCCGGAGGTCGACGCGGGCGGTGATGGGGT
>JAVVFC010000058.1:0-16069 GCA_032250975.1 Longimicrobiales bacterium
CCGGGATCCGGTCCGCCTGACGCTGGCCGGGCGGCGCGTGCTCTTCGCCCACGGCGACGGACTGGGCCCGGGGGACCGGGGCTATCGCGCGCTCAAGTCGGTGCTGCGCAGCCGCGCCTTCCGCCTCCTCTACCGCTGGCTGCACCCCGACCTGGGCGCCCGGGTGGCCCGCCGGGCCTCCTCCACCGCCGAGCGCGCCGCCGCCGGACCGGCCGAGCAGCGCCGCGCGCGCGTGCTGCGCGCCTGGGCCCGGGAGACCCTCGGCGCGGACCCCACCATCGACCTGCTGGTGCTGGGGCACACGCACATTCCCTGGCTGGAGGAGGTCGGGCCGGACCGCCACTACCTGAACTGTGGCGACTGGGTGCATCATCGCACGTTCGGGGTGTTGGAGACGGGGTCGCCCCCCCTGCTGCTGCAGTGGCATCCTTCGGGCGCGCACCGCCCCTGGAGGGGGGCGCCGGGCGCGCCGCACGCTCAGCGGAAGAGCGCCCCCGGGTAGAAACGGGCCTCCACCTGCACCCCGCCCGTCCGGGTGGGGCCCACGTTGACGTCGATGGGGTCCGGAAAGTCCTGCAGGTGCGCGGTGACGAAGGCGTCCACACCGCTCAGCAGGGTGAGGAAGATGCCCATCGCGATCCAGTCCTCCATCTGCCCCTCGCGCGCGTCCACGCGCCGGCGGGCGTCCTGCACCTCCGGGTCGGCGTCGAGCGCGGCCTGCACGCGCGCCTCGAACTCGAGCGGCGTCTCCTCGGGGGGCGGGGGTTCGAGCGCGACCCGGTCCCGCACCACCGCTTCGCGCGCCCCCAGCACCCGGTCGGCGGCGTTCTTGCGGCTCCCGCTCCGGAAGAGCATCCACGCCGTCCCCCCCTCCGCCACCAGATAGAAGATCCCGCGTCGGTGCGATCCGATGGCGGCGTGGCCCCAGGTGGGGAGCAGCACCGCGCGCAGGAAGGCTCCTCCGGGGGAGACTCGCGATTCTTCCACCGAGTCGGGGGGCAGCTCGCCGGCGGCCTGGCGCGTGGGCCCCGGGCGGGCGTCCTGTGCGTGCGCGGCGTCCGGACCCAGCCCCGGCGCCGGCGCGAGGGCCGCGGCCACGAGGAGCGTCCCCACCGGGACGAGGGTGCGGAGGGTCCGGATGCGCATGGGGAGGAAGGTAGCGAAACCACTCCGGATCGGGGATCCGGGGCGGGCGGGTGGCGGGAGCGTGTGGGAATCGAACCCACCAACCCGGGTTTTAGCCGGGCCAGCCAGTTTTGAAGACTGGTGGGGCCACCAGACCCCCTCCGCCCCCTCGCACCCGGGCCCGGCCACCGCGGCCCCGCGGCGAATCGCCGGGGGCCGGGGGGCGGGCGTCGCCGATCAGGTGATGACACGCTCCAGGTTGATGGGCGCCATGCCCAGCTCGCGCAGCAGGTCGTTCAGCCGCCGCAGGTCCTGCTGCAGGATCACCGTCAGCCGGCCGATCTCCGCATCCAGTTCGGTGGAGAGCTTCTCGTACACCTCGTACGACTGGTCGGTGGGCCGATGCTCGGAGCCCTCCACCTGGTTCAGCAGCGCGGCCAGCTTGTTGTTGATCTTGATGGGGAAGTTGAGCGGGTCCTGGTTGGACTGGCTCCGCCACTGGTAGATCTCGCCCTCCACGTCGGTGAGCTTGGCGTTCACCTCGCCGCCCACCTCGTGCAGCTCGGCGTCGGCGTTCTCCTCCAGCCGGTCGTCCACCTGCCCCTTGATGCCGCGGATGCGGACCACGGTCTCGTTGGCCTGGCTCACCCGGTCGCGCAGCTGGGTGGCGAAGCGGAAGCGCTCCTCCAGGTCGGCGAGCGTGACGCCCGCAGCCAGCGCCCGCGGGTTCATGCGGATCTGGAATCCCTGGTCCATGGAGACGCCGTCCACCGTCAGACGCGCTGTGTAGCTCCCGGGCAGGAGGGCAGGACCCACGGGGCGGGCGGCCCAGAAGATACGGCCGTCGAAGTCCGTCCACCCCTCGGTGCGCATGTCCCAACGGAAGCGGTTGACGCCGGCCCGCAGCGAGGGGCGCCGGCTGGCGCCCGGCCCCCCGAATCCGCCACCGCCGCCGCCCTGGGGCTGGGCCTCCTCCTCGGCCTCGTCGCCGCCCTCGGCGGCGTAGCTGCCCACCACGTTCCCCCGCGCGTCCAGGAACTCGAGCGCGACCGAGCCGGCGTCCTCGGCCAGCCAGTACTCGACCTGCACGGTGTTGTCGAAGCCGCGCACGGCGTCCCGGGGCTGGAAGAGGTGGGCGTCCGACGCCATCACCTCGGGGGTGAGCTGGCGCAGGATGCCGATGTCGCGCATGACCCAGAATGAGCGGCCGTGGGTGGCGATCACCAGGTCGTTGTCCTCCACCACCAGGTCCGACACCTGCACCACCGGCAGGTTCTGCCCGAGCGACCGCCAGTTCCGCCCGTCGTCCCACGAGACGTAGACCGTCCGCTCGGAGGCGGCGTAGAGCAGCCCGGGCCGCACCACGTCCTCGCGCACCGCACGGATGAAGTCGTCCGCGGGGAGGCCGTTCACACGCTTCTGCCAGCTGCGTCCGTAGTCCTCGGTGACCCAGACGTAGGGCGAGCGGTCGTCGTCCACCAGGTAGCGGATCCCGGCCACGTACGCCTTGCCCGGGGTGTGGGGCGAAGCCTCGACGGTGTTGATGCGCACGAAGTCGGGGGCGTCGGCGGGGGTGACGTTGCTCCAGGCGGGCTCGGCGGCGCGCGCGTTGCGCGTCACGTGTACGTAGCCGTCGTCCGAGCCGGCCCAGATGACGTTGGGGTCGAGCGGCGAGGGCGCGATGGTGAAGACGGTGGCGTAGGTCTCCACGCCGGTCTGGTCCCGGGTGATCGGTCCGCCCGAGGGGCCCATGGTGGCCGGGTCGGCGCGCGTGAGGTCGGGCGAGATCACCTCCCAGCGCTGCCCCTCCTCGTCCGTGCGCCAGACCTTGTGCGTGCCGGTGTAGAGGATGGAGGGATCGTGGCGGTCGAAGACGATGGGGAAGGTCCACTGCACCCGCTCGACCAGGTCCTCGGCGGACTGCCCCATGGGGTTCTCGGGCCAGACGTTCACGGCCCGCGTGAGCCCGGTGGCGTGGTCGTAGCGGGAGAGCGCCCCGCCGTAGCACCCGGCGTAGTAGAGGTCGGTGTCGACCGGGTGGGGCGCGATGTAGCCCGACTCGCAGCCGCCCACCGCGGTGAAGTACTCCCCGCGCGCCGAGAGGTGGTTCCACTGGCCCGAGGGCGTGCACGCGGTGCTGTTGTCCTGCTGCGCCCCGCAGATCCAGTAGGGCTCGTGCTCGGTGGTGATGACCCGGTAGAACTGGGCGGTGGCGTAGTCCTGGTCGGTCCAGGTGTCGCCCCCGTTGAAGGAGACGTTCCCGCCCCCGTCGTTGGAGTTGATCATGCGCTGGTTGTCGGACGGCGCGATCCACAGGTCATGGTTGTCGCCGTGGGGCACGCGGTACTGGCGCGGGAAGGTCTTGCCGCCGTCCTCGGACTGGTACATCCCCGTGTTGAGGACGTAGACCGTCTCCTCCTCGAGCGGGTCGGCATAGATGCGCGTGTAGTAGAAGGCGCGCTGCCGCAGCCGCCGCTCCTCGTTCTGGTAGGTCCAGGTGGCGCCCCCGTCCTCGGACATGTAGACGCCGCCGGCCTCGGCGTGCTCGATAATGGCGTACACCCGGTTCTCGTTCACGGGCGAGACCGCCACGCCGATCTTGCCGATCAGTCCGTCCTGCGGCAGTCCCGGGTTGCGGGTGATGTCCGTCCAGCTCTCTCCCCCGTCGGTGCTCTTCCAGAGCCCCGAGTCCGGACCGCCCGAGCTCAGCCCCCACGACTTGCGCCACGCCTCCCAGATGGAGGCGTAGACCAGGTCGGGGTTGCCGGGGTGCACCGAGATGTCCGCGCCGCCCGCCCGGGGGCTCTTGTACAGGGTGAGCTCCCAGGTGCGTCCGCCGTCGGTCGACTTGTAGATGCCGCGCTCGGGGTTGTCCACGGAGTGCTTGCCGAAGCCTCCCACCCAGACGGTGTTGCAGTCGGTGGGGTGGACGCGCACGCGTGAGACGTTCTGGGTCTCGGCCAGCCCCATGTGCTCCCAGGTGCGGCCCCCGTCGGCGGACCGGTACACGCCGTCTCCCTGCTGGACGTTGCCGCGCAGCTGGGTCTCGCCGGTCCCGATGTAGACCACGTCGGGGTCGGCCTCGCAGACCGCCACCGCCCCCACCGAGGCGGAGTTGATCTTGCCATCGGTGACCGGGTTCCAGTTCTGGCCGCCGTCGGTGGTCTTCCAGAGGCCGCCGCCGGTGGCGCCGAAGTAGTACTCCAGGGGACGGGCGTCGCTGCCGGCCACGCCGATGGAGCGGCCGCCGCGCGCGATGCCGACGTTGGTCCAGCGGAGGTGGTCATAGAAGCGGTCGTCCACCTGCTGCGCCGCCAGCGGCGGGAAGGTGACGGCCAGCAGGGCCAGGACGATCCCGGCCCGGGCGGAGGTCCGGAGAACGGTGCGCATGGGTACGGCTCCTTGCAGGTGCGGCAGTGTGTAGGCGGGCGGGGAGGACGCCCGCGCGGGACGGTAGGGGCCGGGCCCGGGGGGCGCAACCGCCCTCAGGGCACGCGCGCGATGCACTCGATCTCGACCGAGACGTCGCGCGGCAGGCGAGCGGCCTCCACGGCAGCGCGCGCCGGGCGGTGCTCGCCAAAGTGGCGGGCGTAGACCTCGTTCATGGCCGCGAAGTCGCCCATGTCCTTCAGGAAGACGGTGGTCTTGACCACGGTGGCCAGCGACGCGCCCGAGGCCTCGAGCACGGCCGCCAGGTTCCGGAGCACGCGGTCGGTCTGGGCGCTCACGTCGCCGGGCACCATCTCCATGGTGGCCGGATCGAGCGGGATCTGTCCGGAGCAGAAGACGAACCCGGAGCACACAACGGCCTGCGAGTAGGGTCCGATGGCGGCGGGGGCGGCGTCGGTCTGGGTGAAGCGCATCTCGGTCATGCGGGAGCCTCGTAGAGCGGTTCCTGTGGATGGGTGCCGGTCGGATCGTCCGCCGGCGGCGTGGTGTCGGGGTGGAAGGGGCCCCGGCCCCGGCCCTCCAGGGGCCAGAGTTCGGGTGGCGCGTCGGGGTGCACGGCCAGCACGGCGTCCTGGAGGTTCACCGAGGTGCACACGTGGTTGGGAACGATGCGGACCCGCTCCCCCACGGCGGGGCGCCAGTCGGTGCGGGAGAGGTCGAGCATGCCGTGCTCCTCGGAAAGCGCGACCACCGTGACCTCGGGCCGGTCGAGGAGCACGCCGTACCCTGCCCCGCCCCGCTCCTCCTTGGCGAGCGCCTTGGAGCCGGCGTCCACCGCGGCGCGCCCCGGCACCGCCGTGCTGACCACGGTGGCGAGCACGGTGTAGGCCAGGTCCTCCGGCCGGGCGGCGCCCTGCCCGAGGGCGTCCCGGTCGTTGTAGATGCAGGTGCCCGGGCGGATCTCGGTCAGGCCGGGGACCTCGTGCGAACGCCAGAGTGTGGGGGTGGTGCCCCCGCTCACGGTGGCGGGGGGCAGCCCGGCGGCGTCCAGCGCGTCGTACACGCGCCGCAGGTGGTCTCCCAGCGCGGCCAGGTCGCGCTCCTGGTCGGGCCCGGGCGCGCGGATGTGGCCGGCGTAGAAGAGGAGCCCTCCGAACGTGGTGCCCTGCGCCCCCGCGGCGGCGGCGGCCAGCGCGACCGCCGCCTCCGGGCCCGCCACCCCGACCCGGCGGAGCCCCACGTCCAGCTCCACCAGCACCTCCACCGTGCGCCCGGCCTCGCGCGCGGCGGCGGCCAGCGGGCCGAGCACCGCCTCGGAGTCGAGCGCCACCTTGAGCCGCACGTGGGCCGGCAGCGACGCCACCCTGCGCACGCGCGCCTCGCCCACCGGCGGGTAGGCCAGCAGCAGGTCGGAGGTGACCGTGCTCATCACCTCGGCCTCGCGCGGGGTGGCCACGGTGAGGCCCCGGGCGCCGGCCTGCAGCTGCAGCCGGGCCACGCGCCGGGATTTGTGCGTCTTGACGTGGGGGCGCCACGCCAGGCCGTGGGCCGCCGCGTAGGCCGCCACCCGGCGGGCGTTGGCCCGGGCCCGCGCCACGTCCACCACCGCCACCGGGGTCTCGACCGAGTGCAGCGCGGCCCCGGCGTCCCGTCCGGGGTTCGCCGCGGGCCTGGTCACGGCCCGGCCGCCTCCGGCTCGGGCAGGATCTCGCGCACCGCGGCCAGGAACCGTTCGTCCCCCTCCAGGATGGGGCCGGTGCGGAAAAGAGTCACCGTGCCCTCCGCGTCCACCAGCAGGGTGGCGGGCAGCCCCATCACCCCCAGGATGTCCATGCTGCGCATGGCCGGGTCGAGCAGGATGTCGTAGGTCACGTCCACGCTGGCCACGAAGTCCTCGAGCAGGTCCCGCGCCCCGGGGTCGTCCACCGAGACGCCCACCACCCGCAGTCCGGCCGGCCCGAACTCGTCCTGCAGCTCCTGCAGGTAGGGCATCTCGGCGCGGCAGGGCGGGCACCACGTCGCCCAGAGGTTCAGCAGCAGCGCCTGGCCACGGTAGTCGGCCATGGCCACGTCGTTCCCCTGCAGGTCGGTGGCGGTCATGGCCGGAAGCGGGTCGCCCGCGCGGGGCGGACCAACGTGCCCCTCGGGAAGGCACCCGGCCAGGGAAGCCACCGCCAGCGCGGCGGCGGCGTAGGTCGTCGAGCGTCGCGTGTGCATCAGGATTCCTCCAGCAGGGCGAGTCGTACGCGGGAGGGAGCCCCCTCCCGCACTTCGGTCCAGGCCGCCAGCACGCCACCCCCGGCCACGGGCGCCAGCTGGGGAAATCCGCTGGAGCGGGCGGCCGTGGTCCGCGCCAGCGCGGTCACGGGGCCCGGCAGCGGAACGGCGCCGGGCGCGGCGCCGGGCCGGGCGGCGGTCGCCGGCATGACGGAGCGCAGGCGCACCTCGGCGCCTTCGTCGGTCTGCTCAAGCCAGGCCACCAGCGCGGAGCCGTCCGCTCGCAGCACCACGTCCACCCTCCCGACCGGTCGACCCTGGTCCACCGTGACCGGCGCTCCGAAGGTGTCGCCCGCGTCCGTCGAGAAGGCGACCTGCACCCGGGGGCGGTCCTGCGCGCCCGTGAACCAGGCCACCACCACGTCCGCTCCGGCGGCGTCCACCGCCGGTCCGTTCACCGGGCACCCCGGGATCACCCACCCGTCGTCGTGCACGGCGCGCCCCTCGGTCCACACCCCCCCCTCGCGCCGCGTCAGGTAGACGTCGCGCACCTCGGTGGGGGAGCGGTCGCGATAGGCCACCACAGGCCCGCGCGCGGTGAGGGCGGCGTCGGTCTGGCAGCAGTCGCAGACGCGCGCGTCCAGTACGGTCTCGGGAGAGGGCGCGCCCGCGGCGTCCACGGTGCGGGCGCGGAGCGTCATCTCGTCGGTGGCCTCGCCGTGCGGCCCGGGGGCGTAGCGGCGGCCGTCCAGCCACGCCAGGCTCCACGCGCCCTCGCCCGTGGCGGCCTCGGGGAGGATGCTCACGAAGCCGTGCTCCGTTGGGGAGCCGTCGTCGTGGGGCGTCCACGGGTCGCTCCACGAGGCGCCCGCGTCCTCCGATACCGAGACGCGCACCCCGTAGGCGTAGCTCTCACCCCCGGTGCGTGCGAGCCAGTGGGCCACCCACCGGCCCGGCGCCACCGGCACCACGGACGGGAAGTCGGCCCAGTTGACGAAGAAGTCCTCGCCGCGCGTCACGTCCCGCACCGCGCCCAGCCCCCCCTCCGGCGCCCAGGCGGCGGCGCGCAGCACCCAGGCGTCGCCCTCCGGCGCCCACCAGGAGAGGACGGCGCCGTCCCCCGAGGGGGACAGGTGCGGCATCCCGGCCGGATCCAGCGCGGGCGCCTCGAGGGCGTGCGCCTGCCAGCGGGGGCCCGCCGGAGCGCCCTCCCCGCCGCACGCCGACACCAGCCCGAGCAGCACCGCAGAAAGAACCGGAAAACCGCGGCGTAGGTTGGACCACGCGAGGGGGTGGCGGATCCGGAGAGGGAGGTCGAGCATGGGCGGGAGGGCGGCAGGGGGGAACAGGAGGAGGGGGCGGCCGGATCCACGTGCCGGGGCTCCGGGTCGGATTCTTGCATGGAGCTCGGAACCGCGGGCGGGGCCTCGCCGGCCCCATAGTCGGGAATCCGGGAGGCGTTGGCAATCGTTCCCGCGGAACCTGCGCGCCGCCCGTGGGATTCAATGCATGTGCCCGCGGGGTGCGCCACCCGGGGTGCATCCCCGCAACGGAAACAATCCCACGTCCGGCCGCCGTGCCGGAGTGGGTCAGGAGGAACGCACGGTGATGAAGAGGCTTGGTACGGTGACGGTGTTCCTCCTGGTCGGCCTGGCGGCCGTCCCGGAATCGGTGGCGGCCCAGTACTTCGGCCGCAACAAGGTCCAGTACGACGACTTCGACTTCCGCATCCTGGAGACGCCGCACTTCGACATCCACTTCTACCCGGAGGCGGCCGAGGCGATCGAGGACATGGCGCGCATGAGCGAGCGCTGGTACGAGCGCTTCGCGCGCACCTTCCAGCACGAGTTCGAGTCCTCCAAGCCGCTCATCCTCTACGCCGACCACCCCGACTTCCAGCAGACCAACACGCTGCAGGGCTTCATCGGCGAGGGCACGGGCGGCGTGACGGAGTCGCTCAAGAACCGGGTCATCATGCCGCTGACCGGGTCGTACTGGGACAACGACCACGTGCTGGGCCACGAGCTGGTGCACGCCTTCCAGTACAACATCGCCCAGGCGCGCACCGTGGGGGGGCTGCGCGGGCTGATCTCCCTGCCCCTCTGGCTGGTGGAGGGGATGGCGGAGTACTTCTCGGTCGGGCGCGAGGACCCGCTCACCGCCATGTGGATGCGGGACGCCATCCGCCGGGACGACTTCCCCACCATCCAGCAGATGACGCGCGAGGCGCGCTTCTTCCCCTACCGCTTCGGCCAGGCGCTCTGGGCCTACGTGGGTGGAACGTACGGGGACGACGCGGTGGTCACGCTCTTCCGCCGCTCGCTCACCCTCGGCTTCGGGGGCGCCATCCAGCAGGTGCTGGGCGTTTCGCCGGACACGCTCTCGGCGCAGTGGGCGGAGTCGGTGCGCCGCGCCTACGTGCCGCTGCTGGCCGGACGGCAGGCCCCCGACGAGGCGGGCACGGTCATCGTGGACGGCAGCAACGCCGGCAACCAGAACGTCTCTCCCTCGGTGAGCCCGGACGGGCGCTACGTGGCCTTCCTCTCCGAGAAGGACCTCTTCTCGGTGGAGCTCTACCTGGCCGAGACGGAGACGGGGCGCATCGTGCGCAAGCTCACCAACTTCCTGGCCGACCCGCACTCCGACGCGCTCCGCTTCATCGACACCTCGGGGACCTGGTCGCCGGACGGCAGCCGCTTCGCCTACGTGGTGTTCGCCGGGGGTGACAACGAGATCGTGGTGGTGGACTCGGGCAACGGGAGCGTGCGCGAGCGGCTCTCGTTCGACGAGATCGGCTCCATCAGCAACCCGGCCTGGTCGCCGGACGGGCGCCACATCGCCTTCTCCGGCATGGTGGGCGGCATCTCGGACCTCTTCCTGTACGACTTCGAGACCGACGAACTCACCCGGCTCACGAACGACAAGCACGCCGACCTGCACCCGGCCTGGTCGCCGGACGGCTCCATGCTGGCCTTCGCGAGCGACCGCGGCCCCGAGACGGACTTCGACAAGCTCACCTTCAGCAAGTTCCAGATCGCCACCCTCGACCTGCGCACGCGCGCCGTTCGCACCCTGCCCCTGCTGGGGAACGTGCGCCACTCCAACCCGCAGTTCGCCCCGGACGGGCGCACCCTGGTCTTTCTCTCGGACGCGGACGGCTTCAGCGACATCTACCGCACCGACCTCCGGACGGGCGCCATCGAGCGCGTCACGCAGGTGGTGACCGGGGTGAGCGGCATCGTCACCATGTCGCCGGCGCTGAGCATGGCCGCCGGGACGGGCGACATGATCTTCTCGGTCTTCAACGAGTTCGGCTTCACGCTGAACCGCCTGCCCGCCACGGCGCCCGCGACCGCGGTGGCGCAGGCGCCCGCGCCGACCGCCGCCGAGCCGGCTCCGGATCCGGAGGCCCCGGAGGCCCCGGAGGCTGCGCCCCAGGAGGCGCCGCGCGCCACCGGGCGCTACCTGCCGCCGGGCGAGCCGACCCGCTTCAACCTGGTGGAACCCGCGCTGGCGGACGCCGAGACCGGCCTGCCCATGCCGGGCGCCTACCAGGCCGAGGACGCACGCGGATACTCGTCCTCGCTGGCGCTCGACTACCTGGGGCAGCCGCAGCTCGGCGTGGGCGCCGACAACTTCGGCAACTTCGTGGCCGGCGGCGCGTCGGCCTTCTTCAGCGACATGCTGGGCAACAAGGTGCTGGGGGTGGCGCTCTCGGCCCAGGGCACCGCCAAGGACATCGGCGGCGCGGTCTCCTTCCAGGATCTGGGTGATCGCTGGAACTGGGGCGTGGGCGCCTCGCACGTCCCCTTCCAGTTCCTGCAGCAGGGCTTCACGCAGGACACCGAGTTCGACCCCGACACCGGCGTGCTCACCCCCGTCGGCGACCCGCTCTTCGTGCAGCGGCGCTTCCGCATCTTCCAGTCGTCGGTGGGCGGACGCGTGGCCTACCCCTTCTCGCAGACCCAGCGTGTGGAGGCGGGGGTGGCCTACACGCGCATCGCCTACGACGTGGAGGAGGACGTCTTCTTCCTGGACCAGTTCGGGCGGATCTTCGACGTGCAGCGGCGCCAGCGCCCCGACCTGGAGCCGCCTTCGCTCAACCTGAACGAGTTCTCGCTCGCGCTGGTGGGCGACAACTCCTTCTTCGGCTTCGTCTCGCCCATCCGGGGCGGACGCTACCGCTTCGAGGCCGAGGCCACGGTGGGGACCGAGAACTTCTTCACGGCCACAGCCGACTGGCGACGCTACTGGGGCGTCAACCAGAACCTGACCATCGGCGTCCGTGCGCTGCACATCGGGCGCTACGGCGGGGTGTCCAACAGCACCCTGCAGCCGTTCTTCCTGGGCTTCGAGAGCCTGATCCGCGGCTACGCCTGGGAGTCGTTCGAGGCCTCCGAATGCGGCGCCTCGGCGCTGGAGCTGCAGCAGGCGCTGGTCAACTCCAACACCGCGCTCTCGGCCTGCCCCACCTTCGACCGGCTCTTCGGGCAGCGGCTGGCGGTCATGAACCTGGAGGCGCGCGTCCCCTTCATCGGGACCGAGCAGTTCGGACTGTTCAACTTCCCCTTCCTGCCCACCGAGCTCTCGGTCTTCTTCGACGGCGGGCTGACCTGGGACGAGGACCGGCCGGCGGACCTCAAGTTCAGCACCTCGAGCTTCGAGCGGGTGCCGGTCTTCTCCACCGGGGCCTCGGCCCGGGTGAACATCCTGGGCATCCTGGTGCTGGAGACCTACTACGCCTACCCCTTCCAGCGGCAGGAGAAGGGGTGGCACTGGGGCTTCAACATCGCCCCGGGCTGGTAGGGATCCGCGCCCGCCGCGCACCCCGGACCGGAGGGCGCGGCGGGCGCGGAACGCCGGTCAGAAGATCTCGACCGTCAGGTAGCGCTTGGGGTTCGCCTTGAGGTCCACCAGCAGCTCGTTGAGCGAGAAGGCTACCCGGTCCAGGTTCTCGTAGAGCGAGGGGTCCTCGGAGAGGCGCCCCAGCGTGCCCTCGCCCCGGGCCATGCGCCCGATCACGGTGTCCAGCCCGGCCAGCGTCGAGTCCAGGCGCTGGCTGGAGCCGTTCAGGCTGGCCAGCAGCGTGTCGGCGCGGGCGGCCGCGCTGGCCACGTCGGCGCCGGCGGCGCTCATCTCCTCCAGGCCGGCGGCCGAGCGGTTGAGCGAGGCGGTGAGCGAGGCGATCCGCTCGCGCTCCTCGGCGAGCACTTCGCGCAGGTCGCGGGTCAGCCCCAGCACCTCGCGTGTGGTGCCCTGCACCGAGGCCACGGTGGCGGTGTCCAGCAGGAGGGTCAGCCGGTCGAGCAGCACCTCGGCCTGGGCGGCCATCGCCCCGGCCTGGTCCATCAGCCCCCCGCCGCCCTCGCCCCCGGGGATGGTGTCGCCGGGCTGCATGAAGGTGGCGGCCTCGCCCGGGACCACGGCCACCGTGCGCCCGCCGAAGATGCCCGCCTCGGCGAGCTCCACCTTCGAGTCGGCCGGAATCGCCCACTCCCCCTCCACCTCCAGGCGGATGGTCACCAGCCCGTCCCGGGCCATCTCGAACCCGGAGACCCGCCCGATGATCACGCCCCGCATCTGGATGGGGTCGCCCCGACGCACGCCGCCCGCGTCCGCCAGGCGGGTGAAGACGTCGTAGCGCCCCCGGAAGGTGCCCGGGTCGGTGAGCAGGAAGAGGACGGTGACGAACGAGACCAGGCCCAGGATCACGAAGAACCCCAGGCGCAGGTGTCGGACGCCGGTGTCCTTGGGCAGGCTCCGGGTGATCTCTTCGTCGGCCGGGCCGCGGCCCGCGTCTACAGGGCTCATATCGTCTCCACCATGTCCGCCATGTCCAGGGCGCGCTCCGCGGCCGCGCGATCCACGAACGCCTGCACCACCGGATCGTCGCTGGCCCGGAACTCGTCCGGGGTTCCACAGAAGCGCAGGCGGCCGCGGTCCAGCATGGCCACCCGGTCACACATCTCCAGTCCCCCCTCGATGTCGTGCGTCACCACCAGGGAGGTGGTGTCCAGCTCGCGCGAGAGCCTGGAAATCAGGCGCTCGACGGCGGCCGTGTTCACCGGGTCCAGCCCGGTGGTGGGCTCGTCCCAGAGCAGGATGCGGGGACGCCCCACGATGGCGCGCGCGATCCCCACCCGCTTCTTCATGCCGCCCGAGAGCTCGACCGGAATCTTGGTGAGGATCTCGCGCGGCTCCAGGTTCACCAGCTCGAGGGCCTGCCACACCTTGCGGGCGGTGGTGAGCCGGTCCTGCTGGAGGAGGACGTCCTCCGGCATCCCCATGGCCACGTTGTCGAACACGTTCATGGAGTCGAAGAGCGCGGCGTGCTGGAAGACGTAGCCCACCTTGCGGCGCACCCGGTCGAGCGCCCCGGGCAGACCCCGGTAGACCGACTCGCCGTCCACGCACACGTCGCCGGCATCGGGAATGATGAGGGCGATGGTGGTCTTGAGCAGCACGCTCTTGCCCGTCCCCGAGGGCCCGAAGAGGGCGAACATCTCCCCCGTTTCGACCTCCAGGTCCACTCCCGCCAGAACCGGCTTGTCGAAGGCCTTGTAGACCGAACGGAACTCGATCACCGGCGCCTCAGTTGAGGAGGAGGGGGGGGAAGAGGGCGTCCAGGATCAGGATGGTGAGGGTCATGAACATGACCGCGTCGGTGGTGGTGCGCCCCACCCCCTCCGCCCCGCCCCGGGTCCGGAACCCCATGTGCACCGAGATCAGCGGGATCGACACCCCGAAGACCACCGCCTTCACGAACGAGTAGAAGAGGTCCCAGGAGTGCCAGAAGAGGCGCGCCCCGTACAGGAAGCTCTGCGTTCCCAGCCCCGAATCGAGCTGCGCCGCGACCATCCCGGCCAGGATCCCCACCACGTTGGCGAACCCCACCAGCAGCGGCATGGCGATCAGGCCCGCCAGCACGCGCGGCGTGGCCAGCAGCTGGATCGGGTCGCGCCCGAGCGCGTGGTAGGCGTCCATCTGCTCGGAGACCTTCATGGTCCCCAGCTCGGCTGTGATGCGCGCCCCCACCCGTCCCACCAGCACGATGGCGGTGAGCACCGGGCCCATCTCCAGCACGACCGTCTGCACCACCAGGCTGCCCAGCACGTAGAGCGGGATGGCGCCCGTCATCTGGTAGCCGCCCTGCTGCGAGGTCACGATCCCCGCCAGCGCCCCGGTCACGAAGACGATGGGCAGGCTCTCGATGCCCATCACGTAGAGCTGCCGGAGCAGCTCGCGCCGCGGAAAGCGCAGCCGCACCGTGCAGTTCGCCACCTGCCAGGCCAGGGTGCCGAGCGCGGCCGCGTGGTCCAGCACCAGCGCCGAGCCCCGCCCGAAGCGGGCGAGGAAGCGGGCCGGCAGGCCCGGCCGGGGCGCGGGGGCGGAGACGGACGCGGACTTCACGAAGGGGTGCGGGGTGCGGGGCGCGGGGGGACGACGGCCACAGAGCGGTTTAGGATCTAAAGAACGCCGGGGGAAATCAATCGCGCCGGAACAGTCCCCCGGGGTGGGGTGTCCGTGGTAGCGGGTTTTGCATAACCGTCACATTCCTCCCTCCCAGAGGTGACGCACCATGAACCACGCCCTCCCCCGCACCCTCAGCCGTACCGTCGTCCCCCTGTTCGCTCTGGCCCTGCTCGCGGCCGGCTGCGCCCCGGCCGGCGAGCCCGCCGCGGACGAGGCCGCCACCGGCCGGCAGGCCTCGCTCACCTCGGGCGCCGAGCCCCGGGTGGCTCTCGATCCCACCACGCCGGGCGAGCTCCCCTCGGCCATCACCGGGGCGGAGCGCCCGCTCGAGGGGATGGACCTGGCCTACCTCGAGGGCGACGACGCCACCACCGGCTACCTGGCCGTGCCCGAAGGGGAGGGCCCCTTCCCCGCCCTGGTGATCATCCATGAGTGGAACGGGCTCACGGACCGGGTGCGCCGGGTGGCGGACGACTTCGCGCGCGAGGGGTACGTGACGCTCGCGGCCGACCTCTTCCAGGGCCAGGTGGGGAACAGCCCCGAGGAGAACCAGGCGCTCATGGCCGAGGCCGAGCCGGGCGTCATCCCCAACCTGAACGCCGCCGTGCGCTACCTGAAGGGCCGCGACGACGTGACCGGCCGCGTGGGCGCCATGGGGTGGTGCTACGGCGGCGGGGTCGCGCTCTCCTTCGGGCTGGACGGCGAGAACCACGAGGCCACCGCCATCTTCTACGGCCGCCTGGTCGAGGACCCCGAAGTGCTCGCGCACCTGGACCACGAAGTCTACGGCACCTTCGCGCGTCTGGACCGGGGCCCCGCCCCCGAGTCGGTGGAGCGCTTCGAAGCCGCCCTGCGCACCGCCGGCATCGAGAACGACCTGCACATCTACGACGACGTCAACCACGGCTTCTGGCTGCGCGTGGACGAGGAGTCCGAGGTGAGAACGGGGCCGGCTCTGGATGCGTGGGAGCGGTTGAAGGCGTATCTGGGGCGGACGCTCGCGCAGGACTGAGCGGGGTGCACGGGGGGGATGCCGGGGGTGCGTCCCCGGGCGCACGCCCGGATGCCGCACCCCCGGCGTCCCCCTCCTGCGGGACGCAGAGCCCCGCCGACCCCGTCGTCCCCCCTCTTAGGGGACGACGGAGCGGCGGCAGGTGTCAGCGGTCCGCAGGGGCGAACAGGAGGGGGGGCCTCCAAAGGATGTGAAATCCGGCGGAGGCCCCCCCTCCTGTTCGCCCACTACACGCCCCCTAGCTCACCGGCCGCCGCTCCGCCGCCCCGTAGTACATCCCGTTGAAGAGCAGCTTGAAGGTTCCGTGCGACTGGGCGCGGAAGGTGATCTTGGGGCCGAAGAGGAAGAGCTTGCCGGCGCCGTAGTCGGCTTCGAGCATGGAGGCGCCGCCCTCGAGCTTCTCCTGGCCCCAGGCCCAGCCGCTCTTGAGGGGGTGGGCGGTGTCGTACCACGCCAGCACCCGCACCCCCTCCGCGCCCGCCTCCACGTCGAAGACCGGGGAGTGCGAGTGGAGCACGTCCACCCGCTCGCCCAGCCCGTGGGTCACGGGCGAGCCGTGCTCCACCTTGAGGTCGTGCACCGAGCCCGGCGTGAAGTACGCCTCGCGGGGCCAGGGGCGGCCGTCTTCGTCCACCAGGTGATCCCGGATGGGGAGGCCGGCGTGGAAGCCGAGGGCGGTGGAGCTGCCCACCGTCACCACCGTCCCGCCCTGGCGGGCGAAGTCCAGGATGGCGGGCACCGCGCCCTCGGCCGTCACCCGCCCCAGGCGGTCCCGGAACTCCGCGGGGATGTCGGCCGGGTCGGGGCCGCGGCCGCCGAAGCGCCCGCCGCCGCCGCCCGCCGCACCCGCGG
>JAVVFC010000059.1:0-15987 GCA_032250975.1 Longimicrobiales bacterium
CCGATGTGCGCGTCCGGCCGGACGCGGTGGCGCGCATGGACCTCTCAGCGGCGCTGTCCAACGGGACCAGCCTGCAGGTTCTGGCCTCCCGAACGGGCACGCGACCCGATTCCCTCGCCACGCTCCAGGGGCTGGAGGACCTCGACGACGCCGACGGGGACGGGATCTCGGGGCGGCTGGGCCGGGATCCGCAGGGGCGTCCCGCCCGGTTCGGCCGCAAAGGCGACGTGGCCACGCTGGCCGACTTCGTGGACAGCGCCTTCCGCATGGAGATGGGCATCACCACCCCCCGGGTTCCCGACGAGGACCGGGCCGGCCACCCGCCCGGGGTGCCCGCTCCGGTCGATCCCGCCCCGGAGCCGGAGGTGTCGCAGGACGAATTCGACGCGGTGGTGCACTTCCTCCGCTTCCTGGCGCCGCTGGCGCCCGCACCGGTGGACGACCCGGAGGAGATCGAGGGGGAGCGCCGCTTCCACGAGCTGGGATGCGCCCGCTGCCATGTGCCGGAACTCCCGACCGCCCCGTTCGGGTCCCCGGGCGTACCCGCCGGATCCATCGCCATCTACTCCGACCTCCTGCTGCACGACATGGGTCCCGGGCTGGAAGGCACCTGCACCACGGGCGCCGCCAACAACGAATACCGTACCGAGCCCCTCATGGGGCTGCGCTACCGGGACCGCTTCCTGCACGACGGCCGCGCCACCCGCGTGATGGACGCCATCCTGGCCCACGGCGGCGAAGCCGAGGCGGCCCGCCAGGCCTTCTCCCGGCTCAACCGGCTCCAGCAGGAGACGGTGCTTCAGTTTCTGCGGACCCGCTGACGGGAGGGATATCGGAGCCCGTCCGCCCCAACGACGCGGGGGTGGGGCGCGTACGCGCCCCACCCCCGGTCCCGGGCGCCGGGTATATCCGGCGTTCCGTCAGCTGGTCCGCTGGGACGGATCCAGGTTGGGGTTCCCTTCCCACTCCGAAAGAGGCAGCGGGAAGCAGGTGGCGTCGCTGTACTGCCCCCACTCGGTCACCGGGTGGGCCCCGGAGGGAAAGAGGTCCTCCCCGTTGCGCAGCCAGCGGCGCAGGTCGCCCAGACGGTACCCCGCCAGGAAGAGGTCACGGCCCCGCTGGTTGCGGAGCTCGTCCACCAGCGCGGCCCCGGAGAGGTCCACGGGCGGCTGGTTGCCGACCGCCCGCCGCTCGTTCACGAAGGCCAGAACCGCGGCCTCGTCGGTGGAGACCTCCATCATGTTGTGCCGCGCTTCCAGCCCGGAGGCGAAGGCGATGTTGGCGCCGTCGTTCACGGTGCGCAGGTCGGACGGCTTGCCGCCGTCGGCGAGGGTCTGCCCGTTGTAGGTATCCCACATGAGCGGGGCGAACGGGGTGTAGATCCGGGTGAGCTGGTTGTGCCCGAAGCGCCACACCGGATCGTGCTGCACCCGCGGATCGGTGAGCTTGGGCGTCAGGTCCTCGTCCGTTCCGTACGCCGCCGAGTCCGCCAGGAACTTGGGGTGCACCGAGAGGGAGTGGTTCGATCCCTGCGTGCGGATCGCGAGGATGTTCTCGACCGACGGGTCGACGTCGGAATACTCCGCGTACCAGCGGAAGTCCTCCGGCACCAGCGACGCGTGCGCCGCCACGTCCCCGGCATTCCCCAGGTTCAGGTGCGCCCGGCTCAGGCCCACGTGGATGAAGTTCACGAGGTCGTCCGCCCCGGCCGCCTGCGCGATGGGGAGCGCCTCGTTGAACCGGTCCACCGCGACCTGATACATCTGCACCGGTGTGAGGATGTCCGGCCCGCTGTTGATGGTGGCCTGACACATGGCATCCGCCAGGAAGATGTAGCTGAATCCGGCGTAGGCCAGCGTGGTCCCCAGGCGCTCGTCCGTGCCCGGGCTGTCGAGCAGGTTCTTCAGGCGCCCCGACACCGAATCCGCCTGCTGGCGTGCCCGGCTGATCTCGGTGAACATCAGGTCGGCGTCACCTTCGTCGAAGGCGACGACGCGCTGCGCCAGGCGCGCGGTCTGCTCCCAGTTGATCCCGGTGAGCTGCTCGTCGGTGATCATCCCGCCCCGCCAGATGAAGGGGTCGTCCAGGAACTCGGCCAGGTCCCCCTTCACGCTGCTCACCAGCACGTTCACGAAGCGCGCGTCGTCCAGCAGGTCTTCGTTGAGCTCGTCGGGGTTCTGCACCTCGAGCACGTCATTGATGGAGCAGGCCCCCACGGCCAGGAGCGTGAGCCCGGCCGCCAGCAGGCGGTGGGCGCTCCGTCCGATTCTCTTGGTCATGTTCATCTCGTTTTCCCCCCCAGTCAGAACGAAACCCGCATGCCCACGGAGAATGTCCGCAGATTCGGGATGGAGGCGTAGTCGGTGCGGCCGAAGGCCGAGTTGGAGTTGAAGTTCACCTCGGGATCGGGCGACCCCAGGCCCTCCTGCTCGTCGAATTCGTACTTGGTCCACATCCAGAGGTTGCGGCCGGAGACCGTGACGGTGGCGTTGTCCACCCCCAGCTGGCTCACCAGGTTGCCGGGCAGCGAGTACGAGAGCGAGAGCTCCCGCAGCTTGATGAAGTCGGCCTCCTGGATCCAGCGCCGCGTCTGCAGGCTGCGCACCACCAGCACCTCGGTGGGATCCGAGTTGGGATCGTTGATGAGCTTGGTGTTCAGGTCGATCCGGCTCCGCACCGAGCAGATGGCGCACCACTGGTAGTGGCCGCCCTTGTAGTCGAAGTTGGTGTAGAGGCGGAAGTCGTTGAAGAGGGTGAAGACGTTGGTGAACGCGATCTCGCGGGTGGGGAGGGACGGTCCGACGTACTCGAACTCGTCCGAGACGGTGACGTTGCCGTTGGTCAAGACCGGCTCCCCGTTGGCGTCCCGGATCACGTCCAGCCCCCAGAAGCCGCCCAGCGGGAAGCCGGGCACGTGCTTCTGCACGGTGGCGAAGGAGCCGAACGAGATCTCGGTCAGGGGTGCATCACCCCAGGTCACGAGCTCGTTCTCGTTGGTGGAGAGCGCCACGGTGGCGTCCCACTGGAAGTTGCGCTTGTAGACGGGCGAGCCGGTGAGCAGCAGCTCGATCCCCTCGTTGCTGATCTCGCCCACGTTGGTGAAGAAGCTCCCCCCGAACCCGGTCGAGGGCGGCGCCGGCACCGCGATGAGGGCGTCCTTGGTCTTCTGGTTGTAGTACGTGAACTCCACCCCCGCGCGCCCGCCGAAGAGGGAGGCGTCGAAGCCCAGCTCGATCTCGGATCCGGTCTCGGCCTTGAGGTCGGGGTTCCCGAAGGAGGCGGGCCTGAGGATGTTCACGACGGATCCGTTCTCGACCGCCTGGGAGGGAGAGAACGTGCGCTCCGCCACGAAGGGCTGGGGCGGGTTGCCCGCCTGCCCCCAGGCGCCGCGCAGCTTGAGCTCGTCCACGAAGCCGTAGTCGAAGAAGTCCTCTTCGCTGATCACGTACGAGAGCTGCGCCTTGGGGTACACCACCAGCGAGAAGTCCTGCCCGAAGGCGGAGTTGTCGTCCACGCGCACCGCGGCGGTGGCGAAGAGGCGGTTCTTGTACCCCACCTGCTCCTGGAAGTAGAAGCCGAGCGAGGTCTGCTCCTGGAAGTTCTGGTCGCCGAAGGTGGTGGCCGCCGACCCCACCAGGCGCAGGTTGCCGCTCACCAGGCCCTCGCCGGTCGCACCGAACGACTCCGCCTGCGTCCGGGTGAGCTGCACCCCGCTGCTGAACTGGGACGTGACGTTCTCGCTGATGTCGTTGGAGATGGTCCCGGCGTAGTCGAGCGTCCAGACGTGAATGTTCGGCGTGGTGATATCGATGAAGCCGATCCCACGGGCCCCGCCGGAGACCGAGGCGGTCAGCGACTCGGGCGAGGTGAAGTCGGTCACCTCGCGGTTGGTGTTGTCCAGTCCCAGCACCAGCCGGTTCTGCAGCCAGGGGAAGGGCTGGTAGTTGATGGTGGCGCCGATGGTGTAGCGCTCGGCGCGGGTCTGCTGATCCCACTCGTTGGCCAGCTCGGGGCCGAAGTTGCGGAAGCCCTCCTCGAACTGGAAGGTGGCGTTGGCCCGGCCCCGCATGCCGTTCCGCAGGATCGAGTTGGACGAGTTGTTCGCCAGCGGCATGCGCACGTGGGTGCGCGCGTACCCCAGGTTGACGTTGATGTTGAGGTTCTGGCTCGGCGTGAAGCCGAAGTTGGCCCGTCCGCTGTTCCGGCGCGAGAAGTTGTTGTGGAAGATGCCCTGCTCATCCCCGTTCTCGGCGGAGATGAAGAAGTTGAAGAGCGGGCCGCCGCCCCGGGCGCTGATGTTGAAGTTGTACTGGCCGGCCCCGTTGCTGTCCGGGCTGCCGTCGTTGCCGCGCAGCGCGAGCGCGTTGCGGGACATCGGGTCGAAGTTCAGCACCGTTCCGGGCTCGAGGTTGTGGCACCCCGGGAAGTTGGAGCTGGGGTTCACGTTGGCCGCGGTGCACTGCCAGAAGGTGATCGGGCGCTGCTCATGCCAGTCCGTGATGCCGGCGTCGAAGCCCGCCTGCCACTGGATGCCGCGCCCGGGGGCGCCCTTCTTGGTGACGATCTGGATCACCCCGGCCGCCGCGTCCGCCCCGTAGAGCGTCGCCGCCGCCGGCCCCTTGATGACCTCGATGGACTCGATGTCGTTGGGGTTCAGGAAGTCGAAGGCGTCGGTGCAGTGCGTCACGGAGCCGCACTGGTCGTCGAAGTTGTTGGTCCCGCCCTGTACACGCACGCCGTCCACGTAGACGATCGGCTCGAACGAGGCGTTCAGGGAGCCCGACCCGCGCAGGCGAATGGCGGAGCCATCGCCAGCCGCGCCGCCGTCGGCGATCAGGGTCAGCCCCGGGGTGCGGGCCTGCAGCAGCTGCTGCACGTCCAACACCGGGACCGCGTCCGTGACCTGCGAAGCGGAGAAGGAGGACACCGAGTTGCCGATGGCGCGCTTCTGCGTGCCCTGGGCGGTGCCCGTCACCACCAGGGCGTCCATCTCCAGCGCCACCTGCTGCAGCGTGATGTCCAATGTCGCCACCTGGCCGGCGACCACCGTGACCTCGCGGGTCACGGGACCGTACCCGATGAGCGTGGCGCGCACCGTCTGCGGGCCTGCCGGAACGTTGAGGATGAGGACCTGGCCGTTGGCGTTGGCCAGGCCGCCGAGGCCGACGCCCTCGACCGAGACCTGCGCACCGACCAGCGGCCGGGCGGTGACCCCGTCGGTCACCGTCGCCCGGATGCTCCCGGTGGACTGTGCCGCCAGGGGCAGCGTGGTCAGCGCCAGGAGCGTGAACGCTCCCGTCAGCCGGCTGGTCATCCGTCGAACTCTGGATGTGCCCATGAACCGTCTCCTGCTGGGGGGGAATGGATGCCCTCTCCGGCAGGCGGCGCAGCGCGCGTCCGGGCGGGGAGGGTCGGTGGCGCCGGTGTGGATTCAAACCGATACCTGGTTCCGGCGGGGCCGGCGCCCCCCCCCGTCGGAACCGGTATGCGTTGGTCCGGCTTATTTATGAGGCCATCTGTATGGGCGCAACCCTTTTGAATTGTGCTTGCGGAACCAAGCCTCGGAATGCGGAGTCACCCGCCGGGAGCACGCAACCGAAGCGCATTTCCGTCGGGCGGGAGCCGCACCGCCAGGATCCCGCGTCCCACCTTGGTGTACGACGGAACGGTCCCTGCGATTTCATCCGCCCGTCACCCCAAGGCCCATGCGCCCCCGTCGAACCCGCCGGCCGTATCCGGCTCTTCTCCTCCCGGCGCTGGTCGCGGCGCTGGTCGCGTTCGCGGGGTGTGCGTCCGGCGGGCGCTCCGCCTCCACATCCGGCCCCCCGATCGTGATCGAGGTGGTGAACAACCACTTCCAGGACGCCACCGTGATCGCCTTCCGCGAAACGGAGCGGGAGCGCCTCGGGATCGTGACGGGAAAGACCGAAAGGAGCTTCGCCGTGCCGTGGGGCCCCAACCTCTTCCTGCGCCTGGAGGTGAACTTCATCGGGGGCGGAGCCTGCGCCACCCAGCGCATCCAGATGGACCCGGGGCAGCGCTACGTGCTGGAGCTCCAGCCCGACATCCGGGTCAACGCGGAGTGCCGGCCGATCGGGGGGTGACCCCCTCACGCGGCAGGTAGATCTCGCCCCCGCGGGCCCGGAACTCCGCGGCCTTCTGCGCCATCCCCGCGGCCGCCTCCGCCTCCGACCCGGCGTCCCCCCGGGCCGCCAGCTCCACCGCCTGATCCCTCAGGTCCCGGGAGATCCGCATCGAGCAGAACTTCGGCCCGCACATGGAGCAGAAGTGGGCGACCTTGGCGCCCTCGGCGGGGAGGGTCTCGTCGTGATAGGCACGGGCGGTGACGGGGTCGAGCGCCAGGTTGAACTGGTCCTCCCAGCGGAACTCGAAGCGCGCCTTGGATAGGGCGTCGTCCCACGCCTGCGCCCCCGGGTGTCCCTTGGCCAGGTCGGCGGCGTGCGCGGCGATGCGGTAGGTGATCACGCCCTGCTTGACGTCGTCCCGGTCGGGGAGCCCCAGGTGCTCCTTGGGCGTGACGTAGCAGAGCATGGCGGTGCCGTACCAGCCGATCTGGGCGGCGCCGATGGCGCTGGTGATGTGGTCGTAGCCGGGCGCGACGTCGGTGGTGAGCGGGCCCAGCGTGTAGAAGGGCGCCTCGTCGCACCACTCGAGCTGCTTCTCCATGTTCTCGCGGATCCGGTGCATGGGCACGTGCCCCGGCCCCTCGTTCATGACCTGCACATCGTGCTCCCACGCGATCCGGGTGAGCTCGCCCTGCGTCTTCAGCTCGGCGAACTGAGCCGCGTCGTTGGCGTCGTGGATGGAGCCCGGGCGCAGTCCGTCCCCCAGCGAGAAGGAGACGTCGTAGGCCGCCATGATCTCGCAGATCTCGCGGAAGCGCGTGTAGAGGAAGGACTCCTGGTGGTGCGCCAGGCACCACTTGGCGATGATGGAGCCGCCGCGGCTGACGATCCCCGTCATGCGGTCCACGGTGAGCGGGATGTAGGGGAGGAGCACCCCGGCGTGCACGGTGAAGTAGTCCACCCCCTGCTCCGCCTGCTCGATGAGGGTCTCGCGGTAGATCTCCCAGGTGAGGTCCTCCGGGACGCCGCCCACCTTCTCGAGCGCCTGGTAGATGGGGACCGTCCCGATGGGGACCGGCGAGTTGCGCAGGATCCACTGGCGGGTCTGGTGGATGTTCTTCCCCGTGGACAGATCCATGACCGTATCCGCCCCCCACAGGGTCGCCCAGCGCAGCTTGTCCACCTCCTCCTCGATGGAGGAGGTCACCGCCGAGTTCCCGATGTTGGCGTTGATCTTCACCTTGAAGGCCCGCCCGATGACCATGGGCTCGAGCTCGGGGTGGTTGACGTTGGCCGGGATGATCGCTCGCCCGCGCGCCACCTCGCTGCGCACGAAGTCCGGGTCCATCCCCTCGCGCAGCGCCACGAACTCCATCTCCGGGGTGACCTCGCCCCTGCGGGCGTAGTGCATCTGGGTCACCGCCCCGCCCGAGGCGCGCAGCACGGTGTGACTGAGCGCGGCGGGGACCTCGGCGTCGCCGTGCCTGGGGTCCCGCGCGAGCGCGGGCAGCCGGTGGGGACCGGCCTCGAGCACATCGCCGCGGGCGCGGATCCAGGGGGCCCGCACCTTGGGGATGCCCCGATGCACGTCCACCTCCAGCGGGCCGCTGGTGTCGTAGACCCGCAGGGGCGGCTCACCGCCGGAGAGGTGGATTTCGCGCATGGGCACCCGGATCCCGTGGCTGCCCTTTACGAAGACCTTGCGGGACGCGGGAAAGTGGGGGCCGTAATCCCCCGCGGCGTCTGTGGCGGCGTGGGACGGAGACGCGGGCGTCATGGAAACTCCTCGGAGGCGGGGATCGATGGCCGGAGAGAACGGCCCGGCGCCCCGTGGAGTCGCCCGGACCGCGCTCCCTACGCCGGTCTGAACCGGGTCAGGTTCCAAGGGACTCTCTCAACCCCGCGGCGGGCCGGGAGACCATCCCGGCCGCCCGGGTACCCCTGGCGGTCGCTACAACCCTACGCCCCTTCGGGGTCACCCCGCAAGCGCGACCCGGTTGCGGCCCAACTCCTTGGCCCGGTACATGGCCACGTCGGCGCGCTGCACGAGGGTGTCCATGTCCGTCCCGGAGCCGGGGGCGAGTGTGGCCACCCCCAGGGAGGCCGTCACGCGGAAGGTCTCCCCGGAGTCGGTCTCGTGCGTGCAGCGGCCGATCTCCAGCCGGAGGCGGTCGGCCAGGATGCGCCCGCCGGCGGCGTCGGTCTCGGGCAGGACGACGGCGAACTCCTCCCCCCCCATGCGCCCGGGCAGGTCCTGTTCGCGGGAGATGCGCTCGAGGGCGCGGGCGGTGACCCGCAGTACCTCGTCGCCGGCGGCGTGCCCCCACTGGTCGTTCACCCGCTTGAAGTGGTCCAGATCGAGGAGCACCAGCGTGAGCGGTCGCCCGTACCGGTGGGCGCGGTCCACCTCCTCGCGCAGCCGGTCCATGAGACTGCGCCGGTTCGCCAGCCCGGTCAGTTCGTCGGTGTGAGCCAGGCGACTGAGCGCGGCCGACGCCGAGCGCAGCTCCCGCTCCAGCGCCTCCTGGGTGGTGATGTCGCGCAGCACCAGCACCGCCCGCCCGCCGCTCCCCTCCCCGGGGCGCATCATGGTGACCCGCATCTCGAAGGGCACCACCTGGCCGTGGGGGCCGCGCAGCGGCACGCGCTCGGAGACCGGGATGTCGGCGTCCCCCAGGCGGCGGCGCACCGAGGTCCAGGCGGCTGCCAACTCCACCGGGAGCGGTCCCAGCAGCCGCAGCCCCAGCCGCTCGCGCGCGGAACGGTTGACGTCCACGATGCGGTTGTCGCGGTCCAGCACCACTACCGCGTCCTCCATCTCCTCCACCACCGTGGTGCGGGCGACCGGCGCCACGTTGCCGCCGTCCACCTGAAAGAGACTCCATCCCAGACCGGCGGCCGCCAGCGCCGCGCCCAGGGGGTGCAGGTCCACCCAGACCGGGAGCGGCCACCCGTGCCCCGAGACCGCCTGGGCGGCGGCCGCCATCAGGGGAGCGCCCAGCACGAAGCCCAGCCGGTTGACGTGGCGCTGCGACTGCGCCAGGTGCAGCCCGAGCGTCCCGGTGGCATAGATGATCGACCCCCAGAACCACCCCTGGTGAACCGGCCGCCACACCCCGTACTCCGGCACCAGTCCGAACGCCCCCCCGGCTCCGGTCAGCGTGCCGCCCCGGACCAGCCACCCGGTGGGGTCGCCCGCGACGGCGAGCAGCACGGTGGCGGCACCCAGCGCGAAGACCACCACGGCGGGCCAGCGCCGCAGGTGCCGGGACTGACCCGTGTACTCCAGGGCGAACACCAGCCAGCCCAGCGCCACGCCCACCTGGGGAACGTAGAGCAGCCGCGCCAGCAGAACGGCCAGCCCGGGCGCGCCCGTTCCCGCCATCGCCGCGTCCAGCGCCGCCCAGCCCGCCACCGACCAGGACATCCAGACCAGCGCCCAGGCACCCGCCTCCCGCGCCCGGCGCCGCAGGTGGACCGCGGTGGCGGCCGCCAGGGCGAAGGCCAGCATGTCGGGGACGAAGTAGGACCAGGCTTGAACGGGGGGCATGGCTGGAAAAGGTACGCCGCTCCCCCCCGAGAGGGGAGAGCGGCGTCACCGCGCACCCGGACGGCCTCCAGGCCCCGGCGCCCGACCCGCTACGCCCCGAGCCCGCCGCTGTCAGCGCCGGAGCATCCACCACTCGTCGTGGAGGATGGCCGCGGTGCGCGCGGCCACCTCGCGCCCGTCCACCCGCATGACCACCCGGTAGGTGCCGGGCGCCGCCGGGGTGGAGGTGAAGCGGATCTGGTCCTCGTCGGGCGTCTGGCCGAAGCGCTCGAAGCGCCGGCGGGCGGCCTCCTGCTGGGCCTCGCTGCGCTCCTCGCGCCGGTCCATGGCCCACTGCACCACGTGGAGCCCTTCCTCCCCCCTTCCGTCCAACTCGGCCAGCACGACGTTCCCCTGGTAGACGGTGAAGGTGACCGCGTCTGCGTCCTCCCCCAGCCAGTAGTAGAAGGGGATCGCCATGGGCTCACTCTCCCCCTCGTAGTTGGAGGAGGCGTAGTTGGTGCGGTCGTCCGCGATCCAGCGGACCTTGTCCTCGGGCTGGAAGAAGTGGGCGTCGGCGCGGAGCACGGCGGGCGTGATCTGGTCCAGCGGCGCCACGTCGGCGATGTAGAGGCCCCGCCCGTGCGTGGCGACGATCAGGTCCTCCTCGCGCGGGTGCAGCTTGAGGTCATGGACCGGGTTGACGGGCATGTCGTTCCTGAGCGAGAGCCAGCGCCCGCCCCCGTCCACCGAGACGAACACCTGGAACTCGGTGCCCACGAAGAGGACGTCCGGGTTGCCGGGGTGCTCGCGGACGACGTTCACCGGCCCGGGCGGGAGGTTCGAGGTGATCGAGGTCCAGGTCGCCCCGAAGTCGCTGGTGCGGTAGACCAGCGGGCGGAAGTCGTCGTTGCGGTAGCCGGTGTAGGAGGCGTACGCGGTGCCGGGTTCGTGATGGGAGGCCTCCACCCGGCTCACCCAGTAGCGGGTGTTGTCGGGGATGTTGCCGGTGACGTCCGACCAGTTGTCGCCACCGTCCCGGGAGACCTGCACGTTCCCGTCGTCGGTGCCCACCCAGAGGATGTCGGCGTCGAGCTCCGACTGGTCGATGGTGGTGATGGTGGCGTACTGGATGTTACCGTCGCCCCCCTTGCCGGTGGTGAGGGTGGCGGGGTCCGCCCGGGTGAGGTCCGGGGAGACCACCTCCCAGCTCTCGCCGCGGTTGTCGGAGCGGAGCAGCTTGTTGCCGGCGTGGAAGACGACGTCGCAGTCGTGGGGCGAGACCAGGATGGGGGCATTCCAGTTCCAGCGCATCTCGGGATCGTCGTAGCGGATGCCGGTGCGCTCGCCGGTCCAGAGGTCGAGCCGCGAGATGGGCCCGAACTGGGACTCGTTGTAGAGGTAGCGGCCCGTGCAGTGGTCGAACTCGTTGTACATCCCGTCGCCGCCACCCACCCGCTCCCAGGCCTCGAAGTAGACGGGTCCCCCCGCCGGGTTGGTGTGGTAGGCCATGTGGGAGCCGTTGTCCTGAAGCCCGCCGGCCACCCGGTAGGGGCGCGACATGTCGTAGCCCACCGCGTAGAACTGGGCCAGCGACTGGAAGTCGGGGTGGTACCAGTTGGCCCCGCCGTCGTAGGTGACGCCCATCCCGTGGTCGTAGCCCAGGATCATGTGCCGGGAGTCGGCGGGGTCGATCCAGAGCGCGTGGTCGTCCCCCCCGAAGCCGAGGGCCCCGGTGTTCCACGTCCTGCCCCCGTCCTCGGACAGGTGGGTGCGGATGGAGAGGACGTAGACGCGGTCCGGGTCGTTGGGGTCGATGCGGATCTGGCCGTAGTAGTAGGCCGGCTGCCCGCCGATGGAGACCGAGTCCGGGTGGGTCTTGTACCAGGTCGCCCCGGCGTCGTCGGAGCGGTAGATCTCGCCGCCGATCATGCCGCTGGAGGACTTGTGCCCGCGGAGTTCCTGATAGCGCTCCTCGTCGGTCATATCGGGCTTGTTGGCGTTCTCGACAGTGGCGTAGACGATGTTGGGATCGCTGGCGGAGACCGCCACCCCGATGCGACCGAGCATCCCGCCCGGGAGGCCGTTCTCGAGCAGGGTCCAGCTGTCGCCGCCGTCGGTGCTCTTGTACAGGCGGCTGCCGGGGCCGCCCAGGTCGTAGGAGAAGGGCACCCGCACCTTGTCGAAGGTGGCGGCATAGAGCACCGCCGGGTTGGAGGGATCCATGGCGACGTCCACCACCCCGATGTGCTTCCCGCGCACCACCGGCCCCAGCACCTTGCGCCAGCTGCGGCCGCCGTCGGTGGTCTTGTAGAGTCCGCGCTCCTCGTTCTCGGAGTAGAGCTTGCCCAGCGCCGCCACGTACACGGTGTTGGGGTCCGTGGGGTGCACGACGATGCGCCCGATGTGATGGGACTCGGGGAGCCCGACGTTGGTCCAGCTCTCGCCCGCGTCGGTGGACCTGTAGACCCCGTCGCCCCAGTAGGACGAGCGGGAGTTGTTCCCCTCGCCCGAGCCCAGATAGAGGATACGGGAGTCGGACGGCGCCACGGCGATGGCGCCGATGGAGAAGACGTCCTCCTCCTCGAAGAGCACGTCGAAGGTGATCCCCCGGTTGGTGGTCTTCCACAGGTGCCCGGAGGCGGTGGCGATGTAGAAGGTGTGGGGATCGTCCGACGGGACGGCGATGTCCACGAAGCGCCCGCTCTGGCGCGTGGGGCCGATGGAGCGGTAGTCGAAGACGGCGAGGTGGTCCTCGGTGAGGGACTGGGCCGCCGCGGGAGGGGCGGGGGCCAGGGCCGTGACGGCCAGGAGGGAGAAGAGGAGGGGGAGACCCTGCTTCTTCATGGGACAGGCTCCGGTAGAGGTCGAAGGGGGCGAGGCGCCCCGTGCGCGTGCGAGGGGAGGGGACAGAGTACGGGTCCTGGAGGGTCTGCGCGAGGCGCACGCGCACCCCGCGTGAGCCCCGGGCCCAACCCTCGGGCCCCGCCTCGAACCCGGAGCGGGACGCCCTCTCGGCCCTCCCGCCCTCAGTCCCCGATCGCCCGTATCGTCCTCATGACATCCGTGGCCGTGTCCTTGTTGTAGTTGCGCACCATCCCCGGCACCCGGAAGAGGTCCACGACCCACCAGATGAGGAACCCGCCCCCCGTGATCCAGAAGAGGAACTGCAGTCCCCAGCGGCGGAGGTAGACGTAGTGGAATCCCAGCAGGAGCCAGAGGATGTAGGCCGGCGCGGCGCCCTTGGCCCGGCGCGAGTACTCCTCCATGAACTCCTCCTGCCGGGATGCGGGGAGGCCGGCGAGGTTGTTCCGCACCACCGCGGGAAGGATCGCAGCGACGGAGGGGGGGATCATGAGTTCGGCCACGGGACTGCACCTCCTGGGGAATGGTATGACGGCAGAATTCGGCCCCGCGTCCCGGGGTACCAGCCCGGTCCGGGCCCGGACCGTGCAGTCCATTTCGCACCTGCACCCCCATATCCGCAAGTGTCATGTGTCGGACGCATTTCCCGGGCGGCCGCGGGGTGGCGCAGCCTCACCGCCCCCTCACCATGCCCCCGCGGGCGGCGCCACCCGCCGCTGCGTGGCCTGCTCGAAGGCGTACGCCAGCGTCAGCAGGCGGGGCTCGCTGCACGCCCCGCCCGTGAAGCTCACCCCCATCGGTCGGGGCCGCGGCTCGAACCCCTCGGGGAAGGGGCGCCCCCCGTCGTTGGGGACGAAGCCGAAGGGGACCATCACGGTGGGGTAGCCGGGACGGGCCGCGATCCCGGCGCTGCCGGGACCGGGGAAGAGCAGGGCGTCCAGCTCCAGCGCCTCCATGACCTCGTCGATGCCGTGCTCGCCGTTCAGGAAGAGGTCGCGGGCGCGGTCCTCCTCGTAGCGCAGTCGGTCCCCCTCCAGGTCGAGCGCGTCGGACTCGTCCAGGCGCGCCTGCCCGTACTTGATGGCGCCGGCCCGCTCGTGCGCCAGGTTCCATTCGCGCAGCTCCGTCAGCGTGGAGACGGGGGCGGCCTCGCCCAGGCTCTGCAGCCAGCGGTTGAAGTCGCGCTTCATCCCGTACCAGAGTACGGTGCTCTGGCCGCCCAGCAGCAGGTTCCGCTCGGGATCCGGGTCCACCACGCTGGGGATGTCCGCGGGATCGACGATCACGGCGCCCCGCTCCCGCAGCACGGCGATGGCCTCGTCCATGAGGGCCCCCGCCTCGGGGGAGAGCCCGCCGCGCCACCGGTCCGACCCCGGCGCCTGCACCGAGTCGTAATAGAGCGCCCGGGGGATGCCGATGCGCGCACCGGCCAATCCGTCGGCGTCCAGGAAGGCGGTGTAGTCGCCCCCCGCGGGGCGCTCGCAGCGGGTGGTGGCCGGATCGTTCGGGTCCAGCGCGGGTCCCTCCAGCACCCCCAGCATGATGGCGGCGTCCGTCACGGTGCGGGCCATGGGGCCGGCGATGTCCTGGTCCGCCGTGATGGGGATCACCCCGTGCCGGCTGACGCGGCCCACGGTGGGCTTGACCGCCGCCAGCATGGTGGCGTTGGCGGGCGAGAGGATGGAGCCCGAGGTCTCGGTGCCCACGTTGGCGGCCCAGAAGCTCATGGCGGTCCCGATCCCGGAGCTCGATCCGGCCACCGTCATCACCGGGCGGCCGTCGTCCAGACCCTCCCGCGGGTCGCGGCGCGGATCGTAGGGGTTCATGCCGTAGCCGCCCACGGCGCTGTAGTTCCCGGGCATGCCGGCGGCCGTGAAGTTGGCCAGCTCCGTCAGCACCGTCTTGGCCAGGACGATGGCGCCGGCGGCGTGCAGATTCTCGACCAGGGTGGCCCGGTAGGGGGGTGTGTAGCCACGGAAGGCCAGCGCGCCCCCCGTGGTGGGCATTTCGGTCGTGTGGATGATGTCCTTGAGCGCGACCGGCACCCCGTGCAGCGGACCGAGCACGACCCCCCGCGCCCGCAGCGCGTCCAGCGAGTCCGCGACGGCGAGGGCGTGGTGGTTCACCGCGATGACCGCGTTCACGTCCTCCTCGTAGAGCGCGATGCGCTGCAGGTGGAGCTCGACCAGCTCCCGCGACGTGACCCGCCCCTCCTCCATGGCCCGCACCATCCCGGGGATGGTGGCCTCGACCACGTCGAAGGGCGCGCCGGCGTCGGCGGCTGGCCCGCACCCCACCACGAGCGCAGCCAGCGCCAGCACCGCAAAGGTGGGGATCAGGTCGCCGATCCGTGTGCGAGAGGGGAGGCGCGCCGGTGCGTCCGGGCGTGGCAGGGGTGCGGAGAGCCGGAGACGGAAGGAGGAGGTCATGGGTACCTGCCTTTCCAGGGGGATCGGAGGCGCCGCCGTCGCGGCGCGGGCGTCGCTACGTCGCGGGGGCCGAGAGGGCGTAGAGGAAGATGTTCACCCCCATCCGGATGGCCTGCTCGCGCACCTCGGGGGGGTCGTCGTGCACGTCGGGGTCCTCCCACCCATCCCCGATGTCCGACTCGTGCAGGTAGAGCACCACCAGGCGGCCCTCGTGGAAGATCCCGAGGGCGCGCGGGGGGTTCCCGTCGTGCTCGTGGATCTTGGGCGGGCCGTCCGGAAAGTCGTAGAACAGGTGGAAGACGGGGTGGTCCCGCGGCACCTCAGCCAGGGGGCGGTCGGGGAAGACGGCGGCCACCGCCTCCCGGAAGGACTCGTCCAGCCCGTAGCTGTCGTTGACGAGCAGGAACCCGCCCCCCAGCAGGTGCTGCCGGAGCGCCGCCGCCTCGGCGGCCGTGAACGTCACTTGCCCGTGACCGCTCATGTACAGGAAGGGGTGGTCCGGCAGGGCGGGATCGAGCGGGGCCACCTGCGCCTCGCGCGCCGCCACCGGAATCCCGGTGCGCGCCCGGATCTCCGCGAGCAGATTGGGAATGGCCGAGGGGCTGACGTACCAGTCGCCGCCACCGCCGTAGCGCAGCCGGGCGATGGTCACGGAATCCTGCCCGGCGGCGGGGGTGGGCGCACCGGCCAGCGCGGTCAGCAGCAGCAGAACCATGGAAGGCAAAGGCCTACCACCCTCCCCCCGGGCCCCGCAACCCCCGCGCCTCACAGACGCCCCCTCCAGAGCAGCAGCGCGACCACCGCCGCCGCCGCCAGCCGCCACCAGCCGAAGAGCGACAGCCCGCGCCGCGAGAGCCACGCGACCATCCACTTCACCGCCAGCGCCGCCGAGATCCACGCGGCCACGAAGCCGACCGCCATCTCGGCGACGCCGAACGCCTCGAGCATGGCCGCCCCGCTGTCGAGCGCCTTGTAGGCGGTGGCGGCGCCGAGCGTCACCAGCCCGAGCAGGAAGGAGAACTCCACCGCCGCCACCAGCGAGAAGCCCGCGGCGATCCCCCCCAGGATAGTGGCCATG
>JAVVFC010000005.1:0-40103 GCA_032250975.1 Longimicrobiales bacterium
GCGAGGCGGCGGCCATGCACCGCAGGGCGCGGGAGGCCCGCGGTTGATCCGGGTGCGCCGGGGCGAGCTGGCCGAGGCGGGCACCGAGTGCATCCTGCGGCCGGTGCGCGCCGACGGGGCGGCGGTCACGGGGGCCGCCCGCCGGCTGGAGGCCGCGGGAGGCGATCCGGTCTCGCTGGCGCGGGGCCCGTCCGACGAAGCGCCGCTCGGCAGCGCGTTGCTCACCCCGGGTGGGGGACTGGCCGCCGCGTTCGTGGTGCACGTGGTGGTGCAGACGCTTGACGAACCCCCCGGGCCCGCCTCGGTCCGGAGGGGGCTGGTGAACGCGCTGCGGCGCGCCGCCGACTTCGGGATCGCCTCGCTGGCGCTCCCCCCGCTGGGAAGCGGGGCCGGGAGCCTGGCGGGTGAGGAGACGGCCGCGCTGATGGTGGAGGTGCTCCGCCGCCACCTGGAGGCGGGCGCGCCGCCGCGGGAGTTCGAGATCGTGGTGGAGTCGGAGTACGACGAGGCGGTCTTCCGGCGTCTGACCGCGGACGGCGGGGTGCGTCCATGAGAGCGGGGCGCCGGATCGTGGCGGCGGTGGTGGTGGGCGCCTGGCTCTGGATGGTGGGCGCGCAGGTGCGTCGGGAGTACCTGCAGCCAGAGCTGACGCGCATCGCCCGGGCCGCCCTGGCGCTCGGGCCCGGGACCCACTTCTACACGCTGCGCATGGGAGCGCGCGCGGTGGGCCAGGCCACCTCCGCGCTGGACACGGTTCCGGGCGGCTTCCGGCTCGAGGACCGCATGGTGCTGGAACTCCCCGCCCTGGGCCAGACCGGCAGGGCGGTGGCCCGCACGGAGGTCCTGCTGGACTCGGTGCTGCACATGGAGCGCTTCTCCTTCTCGCTCGACTCCGAGGCGGGCCGCTTCCAGGCCGATGGCACCGTGGACGGCGACACCCTGCTGGAGGTGCGGATCCGATCCCAGGGTTCGGAGCAGACGCTCCGCTTCCGGCTCGCCGCACCGCCCGTATTCTCCGCGATGGTCCCCATCCGGGTGGCCATGGGGGGCGCGCTCAAGGTGGGGTCGTCGGTGCGCCTGCCGGTCTTCGACCCCTCCACGCTCTCGACGCGCAGCGTGGAGGTGCGGGTGCTGGAGCACGACACGCTGGCGGTGCCCGACTCGGCCGCCCTGGACGGGGCGGGGCGGTGGGTCGCCGCCCGCTGGGATTCGGTGCCGGCCTGGCGCATCGCCGAGGTGTTCGGCGGCGTGTCGGTGGAGAGCTGGGTGGATGCGGACGGGCGGGTGCTGCGGGCCGCGTCGCCGCTCGGCTTCTCCATGGAGAAGACGGAGTACGAACTGGCGCGCCAGGACCAGGAGGAGAGCCGCGGACGGACCGCGGCCGCGCTGGACGAGGACGTGATCCTGGCCACCGCCATCCAGAGCAACGTGGACCTGGGCGAGGCGACCGCCTGGGAGGAACTCCGCTTCGTCCTTTCGGGGGTGGAGCTGACGGGGTTCGACCTGGAGGGTGGCCGCCAGGAGCTGCGGGGCGACACCCTGGTGGTGCGCCGCGAGGACTGGGAGGCGCTGGAGGCCGGCTACACGCTCCCCTACCCGCGCATGGACCTGCGCGAGGCGCTCGAGCCCGAGCCCCTCATCCAGAGCGCCGACCCGCGCATCGTGCGCGCCGCCGCGACCGTGACCTCGCGGAGCGCATACTGGCGCCAGGACCCCAAGAGGGTGGCGCGCGAACTCTCCTACCACGTGGCGCGCTACGTGGAGGACGCCGTCACCTTCTCGGTGCCGAGCGCGCTGCAGGTGCTCGACACCCGGCGCGGGGACTGCAACGAGCACACCGTGCTGTACGTGGCCATGGCGCGCGCGCTGGGCCTGCCGGCGCGCACGGCGGTCGGGCTGGTGTACGTGGACGGGTCGTTCTTCTACCACGCCTGGCCCGAGGTGTGGCTGGACGGCCGGTGGGTGGCGGTGGACCCGACCTTCGACCAGGCTCCGGCCGACGCCGCCCACATCCGTTTCGTGGTGGGTGGCCTGGCGCAGCAGGTGGAGATCGTGCGGCTCATCGGCCGCCTCGACATCGAGGTGGTGGGGGCCGTCGGCGGAGGCGGAGCATGACGCCGCCGGGTGGCCCCGGATCCCGGGACCGGGAACCCCTCCTGCGGCTGCGGGGCGTGCACAAGCGCTACGGGGCCTTCGAGGCGGTGCGCGGCATCGATCTGGAGGTGTACCCCGGCGAGGTGTTCGGCTTTCTGGGCCCGAACGGGGCGGGCAAGACCACCACCATCCGCATGGTGGCGGGGGTGCTGGAGCCGAGCGCGGGCGAGGTCCGCCTGGGCGGGTTCGACCTGGGGCGTGAGCCGGAGCGCGCCAAGGCGCTGCTGGGGTACATCCCCGACCGCCCCTACCTGTACGAGAAGCTCTCCGGGCGGGAGTTCCTGCGCTTCGTGGCCGGCCTCTGGGGGGCGGCGGGGCCGGCGGCGGAGGAGCGGGGCGAGCGCCTGCTGCGCCTCTTCTCGCTGGAGGAGTGGGGCGACGAACTGATCGAGAGCTACTCGCACGGCATGCGCCAGAAGCTGCTCATCACCTCGGCGCTGCTGCACCAGCCGCGCCTGATCGTGGTGGACGAGCCCATGGTCGGCCTCGACCCGCGCTCGGCGCGCATCCTCAAGGACCTCTTCCGGGCCTTCGCCGACGAAGGGGGCGCCGTCTTCCTCTCCACCCACACGCTCGAGGTGGCGGAGGCGCTCTGCGACCGCATCGCCATCCTGAGCCGGGGCGAGGTGATCGCCCGGGGGACGATGGCCGAGCTGCGTGCGCTGGGGGAGGGTGAGACGGACGCCCGGCTGGAGGACATCTTCCTGCGTGTGACCGGGAGCGGGGAGATGGCGGCGGTGGTCGCGCACCTGCGCGAGGCGCTCGAGGGGTGAGCGCGGGGGTCGGTCCGCAACGGGCCGCCGCACCCGTGGCCGGAGCGGGCGTGGCGACGCTCCTCGCCCCCAAGGCGCGCACCCGCTGGAACCGCATCCGCACCACGCGCGGAAAGCTTCCGAAGGCGCTCCTGCTCGGATTCGTGGGGCTCTTCTTCTGGGGCTTCGCCTTCGCGGTCATCTACCGCATGCTGCTGTACTTCCGGGGGACGGAGGGGATCGGCGGACTGTTGGCGGCCAAGCTGCTGGGGATCGCCTTCCTCACCTTCTTCATGATCCTCCTCCTCTCCAACGTCATCACGGCGCTCTCCACCTTCTTCCTCTCGGACGACCTGGAGCTGCTGGCCGCAGCGCCGGTGGACGGCCTGCACCTCTACCTGGCCCGCCTGGGGGAGACGGTGGTGGACTCCTCCTGGATGGTGGCGCTGCTGGCGCTGCCCCTGCTGGGGGCGTACGGGGTGGTCTACGGCGCCGGGCCGTCGTGGTACCTGCTGGCGCTGGCGGTGCTGGCGGCGTTCCTGGTGATTCCCGCGGTGGTGGGCGGCGCGGGCACGCTGCTGCTGGTGAACCTCTTCCCGGCCCGCCGCACCCGCGACCTGCTCGCGCTGCTGGGGCTGTTCGCGGCGGCGGCGGTGGTGGCGCTCTTCCGCTTCCTGCGCCCCGAACGGCTGGTGCGCCCGGAGGAGTTCCGCGACCTGGTGGACTTCATGGCCGCCCTGCGCACCCCCACCTCCGCGTGGCTCCCCAGCCAGTGGGCGGCGGACGCGCTCATGTCGGGTCTGGAGGGCTTCTTCGACCCGCACCCCTTCCTGCTGCTGGCGACCACGGCGGGCGCCTGCCTGGTGGGCGGCGCGTGGCTGCACGGCCGCTTCCACCGCACCGGATTCTCGCGCGCCCAGGAGGGGCGGGAGCCGCGCGCGGGGCGGCGGCGCTCACGCGGACTGGCTCCGCTGCTGAGCTGGCTGCCGCCCGCGGTGCGGCAGCTGGTGGCCAAGGAGGTGCGCGTCTTCTTCCGCGACACCACGCAGTGGTCACAGCTGATCCTGCTGGGCGTGCTGGTGGTGGTGTACGTCTACAACGTGCAGCAGCTGCCGCTCTTCACGGGCGAGCGCCTCTCGGAGGTCTTCGTCAACGTGATCTCCCTGCTGAACCTGGGCCTGGCGGGGTTCGTGGTGGCCGCCATCGCGGCCCGCTTCGTCTTTCCCGCCATGTCGCTGGAGGGACGCATGATGTGGCTGCTGCGCTCGTCGCCTTTCCGGGTGCGGCGCCTGTTCTGGACCAAGTTCTGGGTGGGCACGCTGCCGCTGCTCGCGGTGGCGTTACCGCTGATGGTGGCCACCAACCTCCTCATGGGGGTGGAGCCGCTGGTCTTCTGGCTCACCACCGGAACCATGGTGGCGGTGACGCTCGGGCTCTCGGCCATGGCGCTGGGCATGGGCGCCCTCTATCCCAACCCGGATACCGAGAACGTGGCCGAGATCCCCACCTCGTTCGGCGGCCTGCTCTACATGATGTGCGCGACCCTCTACCTTGGAGTGGTGGTGCTGCTGGAGGGGTGGCCGGTGCTGCGCTGGGTGCGGGGCGGGCTGCTCGCCGGGGGCGGGGCGGCGGGGCCGCCGTCCCCGGGGCCCGGACTGGCGGTGGGCGTCGCGGCCGCGCTGCTCGTCACCGCCGGCACGGTCCTCCTCTTCCTGCGGCTGGGGATCCGGCGGGTGGAATCGGAGCCGGCGCATTGATTCCCCGCGCGGACGGCCCATATTGAGCGCAGGCGCCCTCCGCACCCCCTGTTTCCCTCCCCCGGCACGAGCCATGCGAGACCTGATCCCCGGCGGTTATGTCCTCACCCACCTGGTCTTCTGGACGGTGGTCACCATGGTTGCCGTGGGAACCAACCTGATGGCCATCGTCCTCTCGATCGGGCTGGGTATTCTGGCCCTGGAGTCCTTCCGGAAGGGCTGAGCGGTTCGGGCCGCCCGGTTCACCGGGCGGCCCATCGCCCTCCGGCTGCCCCCCCCGCCCGTGGAACTCGCGCTCAAGATCGTCATCGGCCTGGCGGCGGTCGGGATCGGCGTGTGGCTGGGGCTTCCCGGTCGGTACGAGCAGACGCAGGAGGACATCGAGAAGGCCATGGACCGGGGCGGGGTGCGCCGGAATCAGGTCAAGCGCGTCTTCACTCCGCTCGACTGGCTGCGCAAGGAGAAGCGCGGCTCGGACCGGCGGCGGGAGATGCAGCGGCGGCGCTTTCGCACCGCCGCCCCGGAGCGCCGGGGCCGGAAGGAGTGAGGGGGCGCTCCGGCTACGGAAGCAGCCCGTCCACCAGCACCAGCACCACGCCCACGAAGGCGCCCAGCGCGTAGCCCAGCTTCACGATCAGGCGCAGTTCGCGGTGCGTCACCTTGCGCACCAGGTCCTCCATGCGGGGCGTAGGGAAGTCCAGGACCTTCTCCTCCACGCGGCGGGCCACGTCCAGTCGCTGCACCACGTCGGGGACCTGGCCCTGCAGCCACTCCCACAGGATGGGCCCCAGCGCCGACTCCATGCGGGTGGCGGCGTCGTCGGGAAGCCAGCGGGCGGGGGTCCCGATGGGGCGCTCCCACACCGTACGCACCAGCTGGGCCGCCAGGTCCTCCAGCACCCGCCGGGCGGTCCGGCTGCGCGCCCCCGCCACCACCCAGCCCCGGATGCGCTCGGGGGGGACCCGCTGCAGGAACTCGCCCCAGGTGCTGCTGCCCGCGCGCTCCAGCGCAGTGCGCAGCTTCTCGACCAGGAAGGCGCGGCTCTGGGCATCCTGCGCCATCCCTACGACCCACCCGGCCAGGGTGGCGCGCGTCTCCACCACGTTGTCGGAGTCGGGCGTGCCGAGCACCGAGTCCACCGGGCGCCGCAGGAAGTCGACCACCGCCTCGTTCACGCCGCGCGCCATGGCGTCCTGGACGGCCGGGTCGCGGAGGATCTCCGAGAGGCGTTCCGCGCCCTCCTTCTCGATGGTGTCCAGAATGCGGTCCAGGGTGTCGTCGGTCACCACCAGGCGCGCCACCATGCGCTGGTGGAACTTCAGGTCGCGCACGAATCGGTGGAAGAGGTCGCGGATGGTGACCTCGAAGCGTCGGCGCGCCGCGGGGTCCTCCAGCAGGGACCCCAGCCGGGCGATGGCCAGCGGCAGGTAGCCGGAGATGGCCTTCTCCATGGACCCCACCAGCCCCAGGGGGAGGATCTCCTCGAAGGTGCGCCCGGGTTGCAGCAGGCGGTGCGAGGCCCGCTCCAGGTAGTCGGCCACCGCCCCTTCGAAGTCCGGGGAGTGGACGGCGTTCTCGAGCCACTCCTCCAGAGCCTGGGTCAGGGTGGCCTCACGCGCGGGGGTCACGAGATCACCGATGGGCTGGTCCTCCACTGCGGCCACCAGCGCCTCCAGGCGATCGTCCACGGCCGCCTCGAACTCCGGAGACGCCAGGTACCGGTCCAGCCGGTCGAGCGTGTGCCGCGCGACCTTCTGGAGCAGGCCCTCCACCTCCGGCAGCACGGCGGGCGGCAGAATCTCCTTCAGTGACTCCCGCTCCCGGTGCAGCACCTCATCCAGGAAGGCGGCCAGGCGCTCGTCGAAGGCCCGGCGGAACTCGCCGTCGGAGAGGATGCGCTGCAGGTCGTCGGCGGTGAGGAGACGGTTGCCCACCGTACGGCCGATGGCGGCGGCCAGCCGGGCCTGGTTCTTGGGAACGGCGCCCTGCAGCCATCCCACCCGCCAGCGTCCGAAGAGACGGGGCGGGGTGTAGGGGTGGAAGAGCATCCAGATGGCCACCGTGTTGGTGAGCCCTCCCGAGAGGGCGCCGAAAAGCACGATGACCAGGGGGCGCAGGATCTCGTCGGGCAAGCGTCACCTCAGGGTTGCCGGTGCCGGAGCACGCCCCGGACCGGAAGCGAGCGTCCCCGCACTTCGAGGGTTCCCTGCACGGCCAGGATGCCGTCCACCGGGAGCACGGGCCCGCTCCCCTCCCGCACCTCCAGGTGCAGGGCGACCACCCGGAGGCGCCCCGAGAGCGTCCCCGCGGGAGCCTCCAGCACCAGCGTCCCGGGCACGTCCCGGCGCGCCGGTTCGAAGGCGCGCTGGTCCTCCCAGGAGACCCGCACCTCGGGCCACTGCAGCTCCTGGAACCCGTCCCGCGCCCACCCCTGGTACCCACCGTCGTCCGGGCGGTGGAGCGGGGCCTGCACCACCACCATCAGGGAGTCTCCCGAAGCCAGAAAGAGCCAGTCGCCCAGGCTCCCCTCCGAGGTGCGTATGCCCTGCGACACGTCCAGGACGTGGCCCGGCACGCGCCGGTCCCCCAGGATGAGTCCGCCCTCCAGCAGGGTGAACGACCCGCCGCGGCTGCCCGTCCACCCCACCAGCGGCGCCTCCAGCGCCACCTCCAATCTACGGCTGCCCCCGTCGAAGAAGATGCGGTCCAGCCGGTCTCCCTCCCCCACCAGGACGCGCAGCGGTCCGTGGGGCAGAATGCGCCAGGGCTCCCGGCTGGGAGGCGCCTCCCAGGTGGCGCGCAGGAAGGGATCCCAGGTGTCGCCGCGCGCGAGCCACCCCCGGGCCGAGCGGCGTACACCTCCGGGCAGCGTGGTCGCCTCCAGGATCCAGGGAACCATGAAGAGGGAGTCGCCGCCGGTGGATACGAAGGTCACGGACCGCTCGTAGCCGCGCCGAGGAGGTGCCACGGTGGAGTCGGATCCCGGGGCGTCCCGCATGGCAGGCGTCGGCGAGGGAGCCTCTCCGTCGCCGCAGGCGGCGGTCAGCAGGACCAGGAGTGGAAGGAGGGGGCGGAGGCGCATGGACCCAAAGCTACGCATGCGCGCCCGTTCCGGGCACCCGCCCACCGCTGGAGGCTGCGGGCCGCCGGGCAGCCGGAGCCCCGCCCCGGGAGGTGGCGAGGTCGCGGTCCAGGGCCCGCAGGAAGCGGCGTGTCAGGCGCCGGCTGCCCCGCCGCCCCCCCCGCCGCGCCCGGGACGAGGCGACCAGGTCCACCCGGGTCTGCCCGTCACGGTCCAGTCCGATGCGGATCAACACGTCGGTGGCCCCGCCCCGGAGCAGCGGGCGGACCTCGGCCTGGATCACCCCGGGGACGTCCTCGGCCCGGGTGACCCGCCAGCGCGCCAGCCCGCCGCCGGCAAGGCGGAGCGCGGCGGTCCAGACGGCGTCGAAGGGGACGGCGTACGTCCGCCCCCGCAGTTCGTCGTCCTCGTGGGAGGGGTGGGTGGAGACCCGCGCGTCGCGGTCTCCCTGCACCAGGGTCACGGCGCTCCGGCGGGAGCCAGGATGAACGTGATGGTGACGGTGGCCTCTACGTTCTGGCTCCCCGCCTCGATGGGGGTGTCCATGGCCTGGGCCGCCTCCAGCGCCACCGCCCCGCGGAACACCGGGGGCGGCGTGCGCACACCCGTCTGCACGGTCTCCGCTGCGCGGATCTCCAGTCCGAGCGCTCCGGCCACGGCCCGCGCTTCGTCCCGGGCGCGGTCGGTGGCCTGACGCAGCGCCTCCAGCCGGGGCCCGTGGGTATCGGAGGCGAAGAAGGTGAGGCCGGCGGCCCGGTTGGCGCCGGCCTCCAGGGCGGCGTCCAGCACGCCGCCGGTGCGAGCCACCTCCTCCAGTTCGACCGTCACCTGGTTCACGGCCCGGTAGCCGGCGATCTCGGGGGGCTCGTCCCCGGCCGGCCGGCGCCGGTAGCGGGGCGTGAGCTGGAACCCCTGCGTCTCGATGCGGGCGCCGGGCCCGGCGGCGGGGCGGATCGCCTCCAGCACCCGGTTCATGAGGCGGGCGTTCTCCCGCGAGGCGGCCGCAGCGCTCGCCTCCTCGGTCTCGACCGCGACCTGCAGACGGACCCGGTCGGCGGTCACCGGGACGGAGGCAGTGCCGGTTACGGTGATGCGGGTGGTGTCGGGGGTGGAGGCGGCCTGCACCGGGGCACAGGCGGACGCCAGGACGACGACCGCCGCGACGGCGGTCCGGAGCATCGGTTTCATCACGACCTCTTCACAGCCTTGGGGTTTCGCGCGCGCGCACCGGGAGCGGGTTTGTCCCGGCTCCCGGTGCACGGTTAACCTACGCCGCCGAGGGCAGGAATTCACCCATCCGCGGAATCGACATGAAGGCCATCATACCTCTCGCGGGGAAAGGCACCCGCCTGCGTCCCCTGACCCACCATACCCCCAAGCCCCTCCTCAAGGTCGGCGGCCGCCCGGTCCTCTCGTACCTTCTGGACGACGTGCTGGCGCTCGGGGTTTCCGAGATGGTCCTGGTGGTGGGCTACCGCCAGGAGGTGATCCGCGAATTCATCGCCCGCGAGTACCCGCAGGTGCGGGCGCACTTCGTGGTGCAGGAGGTCCAGAACGGCACCGCCGGCGCGATCGCGCTGGCCGAGCCCTGGGCGGACGAGGATCTGCTGATCCTCTTCTCCGACACCCTCTTCGACGCCGACCTCGGGCTGGCTCGCCGGCTTCCCGAGGGCGAGGCCGGGATCCTGTGGGCCAAAGAGGTCGAAGACTACCAGCGCTTCGGGGTGATCGTCACCCGCCCGGACGGGACCATGGAGCGCATCGTGGAGAAGCCCGACCATCCGGTCTCCCGGCTCGCCAACATCGGCGTCTACTACATCCGGGACCACGCGCTGCTCTTCGAAGGCATCCACCACACCCTCGCCTCCGCCCCCGGCAAGGGGGGGGAGTTCTTCCTCACTGACGCCTTCCAGTTCATGGTGGAGCGGGGTGCGCGCCTGCGCACGGCGCCGGTGGCCGGCTGGTACGACTGCGGCAAGGTGGAGACCCTGCTCGACACCAACCGGCACCTGCTCGGGACCACGCGGGGCGGGGTGGACCCGGCGGCCCGGGTCTCGGGCGCCCGCATCGTGGAGCCGGTGCGGATCGAGGCCGGCGTGGTGGTGGAGGGGGGGCGCATCGGGCCCAACGTCACGCTCGAGCGGGGCACGCAGGTGCGGGATGCAGAGCTGGAGGACACCCTGGTGGGGTGCGACTCGGTGGTGATCGGCGGCGCGCTCTCCCGCTCGCTGCTGGGCGACCGGGTCACGGTCACGGGCGTGCGGGGAAGCGTGAATCTGGCTTCCGACTCCATGGTGGAGAGCGCCTGACCGGACCGTGAAGCCGGGGGCGCCGCGAACCGTGACGCAGCGCCCTCCGCGGGTCCCCCGGTAACGGACCTCCGCCGGGGTTACGCCTCCGTTACCAGGATGGGCCGCCCCCGTGACGATGGGGTGGCCGATCCGTGGCACGGGCACGCCATCATCCGTTGCTCGCGGGCTCCTCCGTTCGGGGAGCGCCGCCTTCCACCGGCCCCACGGCCGCAACGGATGCCAGCCCATGAGAAGTCGTTTCCTTCGCAGTACGCTCCGCCGTTCTCTCCGCGGATCTCTCCTTTGTATCGGCCTCCTCTCCGCCAGCGCCGGGCTGCTCGACGCGCAGCAGGCGACCGGGCGCATCGTGGGGCGGGTGCTCAACTCCGAGAACGCCGGGCCGGTCCAGTCGGCACAGGTCTTCATCAGCGAGCTGGGCATCGGCGCGCTCACGTCGCAGGACGGGCGCTACGTCGTGCGCGACGTGCCGGCCGGCGTCCACGACCTCCAGATCCAGTCGCTCGGCTTCGCAGCCAAGACCGTCACCGGGCTCACCGTGCTGGCCGGGCAGACCGCCACGCTCGACGTCCAGCTCGCGCCCGCCGCCATCGAGGTCGCGGGCATCACCGTCAGCGCGGCCGCCGAGCGCGGCAGCACCACCTCGCTCCTCACCGAGCGCCGCCGCGCGCCGACCGTCTCGGACGCCATCGGGCGGGACCAGATCAGCCGCTCCCCCGATGGGGATGCGGCCGCCGCCCTCAGGCGCGTGCCCGGACTGACCGTGGTGGACGGCAAGTACGCCTACGTGCGGGGGCTGGGTGAGCGGTACTCGTCCACCACGCTCAACGACGCGCCGCTGGCCTCCCCCGAGCCGGACAAGAAGGTCATCCCGCTCGACCTCTTCCCCTCGGGCCTGCTCGAGAGCATCGTCACCGCCAAGAGCTACTCGCCCGACCAGCCGGGGGACTACGCCGGTGGTCTGGTGCGGCTGCGCACCCGCGACTTTCCGGCCAACCGCATCTTCAGCGTCACCGTGGGTGGCGGCTGGAACTCGGAGGCCACCTTCGACACCGGGCTCGGCTACTCCGCGGGTGAGAGCCTTTCCTTCCTGGGCTTTGACGAGGGGCAGCGCGCGCTGCCCGCCGCCGTCCCCGCCGGGGTGCGCGTCAACTCGTCCAACCTCTCGGCCCAGCAGATCCAGGAGATCGGCCGCTCCTTCGGGGGCGAATGGGGCCCGACGACCCGCGAAGTCCCCCTCAACACCAGCGTTTCGGTCACCTACGGCGACGACATCGACGTGGGGGACGATTCCCGCTTCGGCTTCATCGGCTCGGCGAACTACTCCAGGAAGTACGAAGCGCGGCTGAACGCGGTGGAGCGGGTCTTCGCCCAGGCGGGGGTGGACGACCCCGAGGTGGACTACCTGGCCAACACGACCACCCGCAGCATCGGGTGGGGCGGGCTGCTCAACCTCACCTACCAGATCGACGGCGCCAACCAGGTCGCCTTCTCGGGGATGTTCAACCACAACGTGGACGACCTCTCCCGCAGCCTGGAGGGCTTCAACCTGGACTCGAACACCGACCAGCTGAACACCCGCCTGCAATACATCGCCACCACGCTTTTCAACGCCCAGCTGCGGGGCACCCACACGCTGGGCTTTCTGGCCGACTCGCGAGTCGAGTGGCGGGGCGCCTTCACCTCGGCGCGACGCTACGAGCCTTCGACGAGGGAGGTTCTGTACCGGGACTTCAACGGGACCTTCCTCTTCGACGACTTCATCCAGAGCGGCAGCGTCTTCCACCAGGACCAGGACGACGACGGGTGGAGCGGGGGACTCACCTACACGCTCCCGCTCACCCTCACCGGCCGCCCGGGAGAGATCGCGCTGGGGGTGAGCACGGACCGTAAGGACCGCGACACCTTCACGCGCCGCTTCCGCTTCCGTCCCTTCCGCGGCGGTGATCTGAGCAACGACGACCTGGCGCTGTCCCCCAACGAGCTCTTCGCACCGGAGAACATCTCCCCCACGGCGCTGCAGGTGCAGGAATCCACCTTCGGCTCGGACAACTACACCGCCTCGCAGGACGTGGACGCCGTCTTTCTCAAGGTCGAGGCGGAGCCCGTCGACCGGGTGCGCATCTCGGGCGGGGTGCGGGCGGAGCGGTCGGACCAGGCGGTGACCCCGCGGGACCTCTTCGCCACCGAGCTGGCGCTGGACGGGGCCGCGCGGCTCCAGGAGACCGACCTGCTGCCCGCGGTGAACGTCACGCTGGAGGCCACCGACGCCATGAACGTGCGCGCCAGCTACTCCCGTACCCTGGCGCGCCCGCAGCTGCGCGAGCTGGCGCCCTTCGCCTTCGCCGACTACGCCGGCGGGTACCTGGTGACCGGGAATCCCACCCTGGAGCGGGCGCGCATCAGCAACTACGACGTGCGCTGGGAGTGGTTTCCGCAGGCGGACGCGGTGGTGGCGGTGAGCGGATTCTACAAGGACTTCGAGGACCCCATCGAGGCGCTCGTGCTCCCCTCCACGGAGCTGATCCGCTCCTGGGTGAACGCCCCCGAAGCGACCAACTACGGGGTGGAGATCGAGCTGCGCTCGGGTCTGGGCGCCGTCTCCCCTCTGCTCCGGGACGTGAGCTTCAACGGCAACCTGACCCTGGTCGAGTCCGAGGTCGATGCCGGCGGCACCTCCCGCATCTTCATCCCCAACCAGGGCGCGGTGGAGGTGCAGACCATCGACCGTGCCCGGGCCCTGCAGGGGCAGTCCCCCTACGTGCTCAACCTGGGCCTGACGTGGTTCGGCGGCGTCCAGGGGACTTCGGCCACGCTGCTCTTCAACCGCTTCGGGGAGCGCATCGACGCCGTCGGGCGCGAGGCCAGCCCCGACATCTTCGAGACGGCGCGCAGCCAGCTGGACTTCGTGCTCGAGCGCCGCTTCGGAGAGCTGGGCACCAAGCTCTCGCTGAGCCACCTGCTCGGCAACGAAGTCACGTACACGCAGGGCGGAGAGATCCTCCGCCGCTACGACCGCGGCCGGACGGTCTCGGTCGCGGTGACGTGGACGCCGGTCCGCTGACCGCCATCCCCGTCGCCTCCCCTCACCAACCCCTCCCGACAAGGAGAAGAGGACCGATGATCCGCAAGCGAGCCTGGTTCCTGTCCCTGGCCCTGGTGGCCGCGATGGGTGCCTGCAGCGACGACGACGACAACGGCGGCGGCACCCAGCCGGTGACGCCGCCCACCGCGCCCACCGGGGTCGCGGCCTCCGCCTCCGGGGCAGACGTGACCGTGAGCTGGACCGCGGTCACGGGCGCAACCGCCTACGACGTGCAGCGGCAGGCGGTGGGCGGGGCTTCCTTCGCCACCGTCGGCACGGATGTCTCCACCACGTCCTTCACCGATGCGGGCCTCGCTCCCGGGACGTACCTGTACCGGGTCATCGCCAGGAATTCGGGCGGCAGCTCCCCCGCCAGCGACCCCGCTACCATCGTGATCGAGGAGGCGATGCCCTTCGCCAACATCACGGGGACCATCACGGGCGAGCGGACCCTCTCGGCGGACACCACCTACACCCTCCAGGGGATCGTGGTGGTGGACGACGGCGGCCGCCTGAACATCCCGGCCGGGACCCTCATCTTCGGGTCCACCGATATCCAGCCGACCGCACTGATCGTGCGCACCGGCGGGCAGCTCTTCTCCGAGGGCACCGAGGACAACCCGGTGGTGTTCACCTCTCCCGCTCCCACGCCCACCAAGGGGGACTGGGGCGGCGTCGTTCTCAACGGGCGCTCCATCTGCAACTTCCCGGCCTCGGAGTGCATCGGTGAGGGCGCCTCGGGGCCCTACGGCGGGGATGTCCTCGACGACAACAGCGGCCGCATCGTCTTCACCCGCATCGAGTGGGCGGGCTTCGAGGTGAGCTTCGGCAACGAGCTCAACGCGCTTACGCTGAACGGCGTGGGCTCCGGCACCGAGATCCACCACGTGCAGACGCACGGGGGGCTCGACGACGGCTTCGAGTGGTTCGGCGGCACGGTGGACGCCAAGTACCTGATCGCGACCGACATCTCGGACGACTCCTTCGACTTTTCCACCGGTTGGCACGGACGGGGGCAGTTCTGGATCGCCCAGCAGGATCCCGACGACGCCGACAACGGCTACGAGGTGGACGGCAACGAGGACGACTTCGACGCCACCCCCTGGACCAACCCCACCATCTACAACGTGACGCTGGTGGGGAAGGGCCCGGACGGCTCCGGGGGTACTGCGGGCGAGTCCACCCGGGGGATCCTGCTGCGCCGCGGAACGGCGGGCCTCTACGCCAACCACATCGTGACCGGCTTCGGGTCGGAGGGCTTCGATGTGGACCAGCTCGAGACGGTGGCCCGGAGCGTGGCGGACTCCATGAACGTCATCAACTCCATCGTCTTCTCGAACGCCGCCAACTTCTCCGGCGACGACGACGGAATCGACGAGGAGGCGTGGTTCATGGTCGCGGCCCGCAACAACATGGTGGTGGACCCCATGCTCGCCAGTCCGTTCGACCGGGCCGCCCCCGACTTCCGCCCCGGGGCCGGATCCCCGGCGGTCGGAGCCGGCGCCACGCCGCCCGCGGACGGCTGGTTCGACGTGGTGGACTTCATCGGGGCGGTGGGCGCCGGGGCCACCGAGTGGTACAAGGCGCCCTGGACCCGCTGGGGTTCGTCGGGTTCCTGAGCCCGTTGCAGTCGCAACCGGATCGCCGGAGAGCATGAGCATGGGTCGCACCGGACGTTCCGGACGCTGGACCGCCGGGGTCGTCGCACTCCTCCTCCTGGGGGGGTGCGGCGACTCCGGGGGCACGGGCCCGGCAGCGGGCCCGCCCTTTCCCGGATCGGCATCATCGCTGGCCGGGCTCGGGGAGCGGGTACTGGCGGGCCTCACCGCCGGAGACACGCTGGCGCTCGACGCGGTGCGCCTGAGCGAGCGGGAGCACAATGAGGTGATCTGGCCGGAGCTCCCGGCGGCCCGTCCCGAGGTGAACTTCCCCGTCGACCTGGCCTGGCAGAACATCCAGCTCAGGAACCGCCGCGACCTGGGCCGGATCCTGCCCTGGTACCTGGGCCGGACCCCCGACTTCCGGTCCGTGCAATGCCGGGGAGAGCGGCAGGAATTTGCCAGCTTCGCCGTTCTGACGGATTGTTACATTGTATTCGCCACCGCCGCCGAGGGTGAACTGGAGGCAAGGGTCTTCAAGGACGTCCTCGTACGGAACGGCGGGTACAAGATCTTCCGTTACTACGACGAGGCGCCCCGGGTCCACGGAGGGGTCTGAAGGATGGACCGTCCGGGACGCGAGCCGCGCCGGGTGCGTCGCGGTGTGACCCTTCCTCCCGGAGGACCCGGTGGACGAGCAGGATCTCATCTACGACTGGAATGCCCGGGAGGACGCCTTCGACTGGGCGTCGCTGGCACGCGTCGAACTGGACGACGAGACGCTGCGGGACGGGCTTCAGAACCCCTCGGTCACCGATCCGCCCATCGAGGACAAGGTCCGCCTCCTGCACCTGATGGACGGGTTGGGGATCGACACGGCCGACATCGGGCTCCCGGGGGCCGGCCCCCGGGCGGTCTCGGACGTGACCGCGCTGGCGCGCGAGATCGTGGACGCCGGGCTCTCCATCCGGGCCAACTGTGCGGCGCGTACGGTGCTTGCGGACGTGCGCCCCATCGCCGAGATCTCGCAGGTGGTGGGAATGCCGATCGAAGCGTGCACCTTCATCGGCTCGTCGCCCATCCGGCAGTACGCAGAAGGGTGGACGCTGGAGCGGATGCTGCGCACGGCCGAGGAGGCCGTGACCTTCGCGGTGCGGGAGGGTCTGCCCGTGATGATGGTCACCGAGGACACCACCCGGGCCCACCCGGACACGCTCCGCGCCCTCTACGGGGCTGCCATCGAGTGGGGCGCCCGGCGCCTCTGCATCGCGGACACCGTGGGCCACGCGACGCCCGAGGGCGCGCGCGCGCTGGTGCGCTTCGTGCTGGAGGAGATCGTGGCCCCCTCCGGTGAGGACGTCACCGTGGACTGGCACGGACACCGCGACCGCGGCCTGGGCCTGGCCAACACGCTGGCCGCCATCCAGGCGGGTGCCACGCGCGTGCACGGCACCGCGCTGGGAATCGGGGAGCGCTCCGGCAATGCCGAGATGGAGCTGATCCTCGTGAACCTGGCGCTGCTCGGCCTGCACGACGCCGACCTGACCGGGCTGCCCGAGTACTGCGAGGCCATGGCGAGCGCCTACGGGGTGCCCCTGGCCAACAGCTACCCGGTGGTGGGGCGGGACGCCTTCCGCACGGGTACCGGGGTGCACGCCGCCGCCATCGTCAAGGCGGAGGAGAAGGGGGACGCGTGGCTGGCCGACCGCATCTACTCCAGCGTTCCGGCCTCCATGGTGGGCCGGCGCCAGGTGATCGAGATCGGACCCATGGCCGGCCTCTCGAACGTGAAGCACTGGCTCCGCGCCCGCGGGCTGGAGGCCGGGGACGAAGGGCTCTGCCGCTGGATCTTCGAGGCGGCCAAGCACACCGATCACACCCTTACCGAAACGGAGCTCGAGGCCCTGGTGGCCCGATACCGATGAACACACCGGCGCCGAGGATCGACATGGACGCGGTTCCCCAGCCCCCCCGGCACCCGCGCGTGCTCGTGGTGGAAGACGAGGCCGACATCGCGGCCCTCATCGCGTATCAGCTCACGCGCGAGGGCTTCCGCGTGGAGACCGCGGCCTCCGGACCGGAGGCGCTGAAGGCCGTGGGCCGCGAGGTCCCGGATCTGGTGGTGCTGGACCGGATGCTGCCGGGGCTCTCCGGTGACGAGGTCCTCAAGGCGCTCAAGCAGGAGCCGGTCACGCGCGCCGTTCCGGTGCTGGTGCTCACGGCCCGCAAGGAGCAGGAGGACCGCATCACCGGGCTGGAGATGGGGGCCGACGACTACCTGACCAAGCCGTTCTCGCCTCGCGAACTGGTGCTGCGCTGCCAGGCCATCCTGCGGCGTGCCGGGGAGGCGGCGTCGACTTCCGGCGGACGCATCCTGAGCGCCGGCCCCCTGCGCATGGACCTGGGTGCGCACCAGGTCACGCTCGGGGGTGAGGAGCTGAACCTCACACCGACCGAGTTCCGGCTGTTGCAGGCCCTGATGGAGCGCCGGGGCCGGACGCAGTCCCGGCGTCAGCTTCTGGAGAAGGCGTGGGACGTGGAGGCCGACATCTCGGACCGGATTCAGACGCGCACGGTCGACATGCACGTGCGTCGCCTGCGGGCCAAGCTGGAGGACGTGGGGGACTGGATCGAGACGGTGCGGGGCTTCGGGTACCGCCTGCGCGTTCCCGGCGACGGGAGCTGAGCCGGGGAGCCCCACCCGGGAGGCGTTGCCAGCAAGGGATCGTTCCATCTAAGCTGGCGGGATGAGCACGCCCCCCGACCGCAGCCGAGGCGCGGAGACCGACTTCCGCGCCCGCACGCCGGAGCCCGCGCCGGAGCCGGTGCTCGCCCCCGCGGAGCACGACATGGAGGAGGCGGTGGAGCACCTGCTGGGCGAGGTGGCGGTTCCGGAAACGCGACCCGCGCTCCACGCCCGTGTGGGCGGTCTCCGTGGGCGTAAGGCCCTGGTCACCGGTGCCTCCTCTGGAATCGGACGCGCCATCGCGCTCGATCTGGCTGCCGAGGGCGTGGACATCGCCTTCAACTTCCTGGACGAGGGTGGACAATCCCGCAGCGACGCGCAGGCCCTGGCCCGCGAGCTGCGTCAGCTGGAGGTGCGCGTCTTCTGCCAGGCGTGCGACGTGCGGGTCTCCCACGACGTGGACGCCTTCGTGGCCGACGCCGTCCGGGAGCTGGGCGGGCTGCACATCCTGGTCAACAACGCCGGCATCGGTGCCGACCGGGCCCTTTGGCGCATGTCCGATCACGAGTGGGAGGCCGTCCTGCGCACAAACCTGGACGGGGCCTTCCACTTCCTGCGCGCGGTCGCGCCCCACTTCCGGGAGCAGGAGTACGGCAAGGTCGTGAACATCACCTCGGTGCACGGCATCCGGAGCGAGTTCGGGCTGGCCAACTACGCGGCCTCCAAGGCGGGCCTGATCGGCCTGACCCGGAGCGCGGCGGTGGAGCTGGGTTCCCGCAACGTCAACGTGAACGCGGTCGCCCCCGGCTACATCCGCACCACGCGCCTCACCGACCGCGTCCCCGCCGAGATCCTGGACGCGGCGCGTGAGCGGAGCGTGCTCGGCCGCCTGGGTGATCCCCAGGACGTGGCGGCGGTGGTGCTATTCCTCTGCTCCGAGGCGGCGCGTCACATCACCGGCGCGGTGATACCGGTGGACGGGGGCTACCTGCTCTGAGCGGCGTCTTCCCCCTGACGTTCGTCGCCGAGGAGTTCCGGCGCCGTCAGTTTCCGACCCGCTGGATGCGTTCGAAGGTCGCCACCGCGTTGATGTGGGCGATCATCGCCTGCAGCTCGGCCAGCCGGGCCTGGGTGAGCTGGTTCTGCGCCGTCACCAGCTCGAAGTTGGTGGCGGCGCCGACGTTGAAGCGCACCTGTTCCGCGGCAGCGTTCTGCTCGGCGGCCTCCCGGCTGCGCTGGGCGGCCTGGTACTGCAGGAAGGTGTTCTGCACCGACAGGCCCCCGCTGGTAACCTGGGTGACCACCGCCAGCTCCTGCTCCCGGAGCGCCAGCTCCTGCTGGCGCAGCTGGATGCGGGCGCGCTCGAAGTTGGACTGGGCGGCGTTGTTGCCCAGCGGGTAGGAGGCCGTCAGCTGCAGGTTCCAGGTGGGAGCGTCGCGGTTGGCGATCGACTCCAGTCCGTCGAAGTACCCCCCCGACTGGACCAGGACCGGCTCCCCGCCCAGGCTGGAGCGGTCGAAGAGGTTTCCGCCCACCCCCTGCAACGAATAGCTGGCCGTGAGGTTCAGATCGGGGAGCTTGTTGTTGGACGTCACGTCCAGGTTCACCCGCGAGATGCGCTGCTGCTCCCGGCTCTGCCGCAGATCGGTGCGCTGGTCCAGCGCACTCTGCACGGCGCTCTCGATGTCCACCTCCGGCTCGGTCAGGGTGGGAAGGTCCACCGGGTTGATGGTCGCCGCCAGGAGCGGATCCAGGGCGCCACCCAGCAGCAGCTGCTTGAAGGCGAGCTCCTGGTTCCGCCACTGGATCTCGGCGTTCAGCAGGGCCTGCTGGGCGCTGGCGAGCTGGGCCTGGGACTGGATCACCTGGAACTCGGTGCCACGTCCCACCTGCTGGCGGATGCGATTCTGCTCCACCAGCGTTTCGGCCTGCTCCACCGAGCGGCGCTGGATCTCGATCTGCTCGATGGAGGCGCGCAGGTTCCAGTAGGCCTCCCGGACCGAGCCCACGACGTTCTCGATCTGGGACAGGACCTGCAGGTCCGTGATCCCGGACTGGATCTGCTGGGTGCGGATGGCCGCGCGCTGGTTGTCGGTCTTGAGCCCGGCGAGCAGCGGCTGCGTGTAGCTCAGGCTGAACTGGGAGGAGAAGCTCGGGTTGCGCGTCTGGAAGGCGTTGGTCGACTCGGTGCGCGAGTTGTTGAAGCTCAGGTTCATCTGACCGCCATACCACGACACCGGCTTGGAGACCGAGGTGTTGTAGGTCTGCCGGGTGGTCGTGGTCTGGTTGCCCCCGTCCAGCTGGCTGGTGGAGAGGCTGGTGGCGTCGTTGTAGCCGAAGGTGCCGGTCACGGTGGTGGCGTACGCCGCCCGTGCGACCCGCATGGCGTAGTCCTGGATGGCCGGGTCGAGGCGGGCGTTCTGGATGGTGAGGTTGTTCTCCATGGCGCGCGCGACCGCCTCTTCCAGCGTCATGGTCACGAGCCGGCCGCCCGGGTCGAGCGGTGGCAGCGCCTCGCCCACCACGTACGGCGGCGTCGCGCTCAGCACCTGCTGGACCGGATCCTGGGCCGTCAGATGGTGGGGAAGGGCCAGGAGCAGGACCGACAGAAGGAAGGGCCGCGGGCACCGCATGGATGAAACCTCCGGAGACTCGAAAACAGGAAGAGAACGCCGTGAAGCCCCCGTGCCGGGGGACGGCGTGCAAGAAGGGGACGTGTATCCCCGATAGACTGTTGAAGCGCGGGAATGCTAAACCGGCGCCTACGCCCGGGATCCCGCGTTGCGCCGGCCGCACGGGGTGCGCATTGTGGCGGGATGCGTACCCTCCGACGACTGGCCGGCGCCGTGGAGCGCCTCAATCAGGGCCTGGGCGGCGTGCTCCGCTGGCTGGCGCTGCTCATGGTCCTGATGGGGGCCTACAACGCGCTGGCGCGCTACCTCACGCGCTACGCGGGTGTTTCCCTGAGTTCGAACGCCCTGAACGAAGCGCAGTGGTACCTCTTCTCGCTGATCTTTCTGCTGGGGGCGGCGTACGGCCTCAAAGTGGACGCCCACGTGCGGGTCGACGTGGTCTACGGGCGCCTGTCGGAGCGGGCCCGGGGGTGGATCGACCTGCTGGGAACGGTGCTCTTCCTGATTCCGTTCACGGTCGTCATGCTCTGGGTGTCCTACCCCACGGTGCGCAACTCGTGGGGGGTCAGGGAGGTGTCTCCCGACCCGGGCGGTCTGCCGCGCTACCCCATCAAGGCGGTCATTCTGGTCTCGTTCGCGCTGCTCCTGCTGCAGGGGATCGCACAGGCGGTGCGGGCGCTGGACCGGATCGCGGGAAGGGGCGCGGGTGAGGGGGGCGCGGCGGCGGAGCGAAGCGCCGGGACCGCGGCCGGGCCGGGCGTCGGAGGCCATCTTTGAACGGGGCGGTCTGGGGCCCCCTCATGTTCCTGGGGGCGCTCGCCTTCATCTTCACCGGCTACCCCGTGGCCTTCGCCCTGGCGGGCACGGCGCTCCTCTTCGCCCTGCTGGGCAGCCTGGCCGGGCACTTCGACCTGATCCTGCTGACGGCGCTCCCGGAGCGGACGTTCGGGACCATGTCCAACTACACCCTGCTGGCCGTCCCCTTCTTCATCTACATGGGAACCGTCCTGGAGAAGTCCCGCCTGGCCGAGGAGCTGCTGGAGACCATCGGACTGCTCTTCGGCCGCTTCCGGGGCGGGCTGGCGCTGGGGGTGATCCTGGTGGGCGCCCTGCTGGCGGCGGCCACCGGCGTGGTGGGGGCGTCGGTGACCGCCATGGGGCTGATCTCGCTGCCCGTGATGCTGCGCAACGGCTACCGCAGCGAGGTGGCGCTCGGCACCATCTCGGCCGCGGGAACGCTCGGCCAGATCATCCCGCCCAGCATCGTACTCATCGTACTGGGGGACCAGCTGGGGGTGAGCGTGGGCGACCTCTTCCGGGCGGCGCTCATACCCGGCCTGGCGCTGACCGGAGCTTACGCCGCCTACATTCTGGGCCTGGCCGCGGTGCGTCCCGGGTGGGTGCCCGCGCTCTCGAAGGAGATGCGGGACGCGGCCCGGGGCGAGCTCCTGAAGCGGGTGGCCTTCTCCATGATGCCCCCGCTCATCCTCATCGTGGTGGTGCTGGGCAGTATCTTCGCCGGGGTGGCTACCCCCACCGAGGCGGGGGCGCTGGGGGCGGTGGGGGCGATGGCGCTGGCCGCCGCCAACCGGACCCTGGGCATGGACGTGCTGCGCGAGGCGGCGGAGGACACCACCCGGCTCACCATCATGGTGGTCTTCCTCCTGATCGGTTCGACCGCCTTCGCGCTGGTCTTCCGGGGCCTGGACGGCGACATCTGGATTGCCGACCTGCTCACCGGGCTGCCGGGGGGGTGGCTGGGCTTCCTGCTGGCCGTGAATCTGCTGGTCTTCGTGCTGGGCTTCTTCATCGACTTCTTCGAGATCGCGTTCATCATCGTGCCGCTGCTGGTGCTGCCTGCGCGGCAGTTGGGGCTGGATCCGGTGTGGCTCGGGATCGTGCTGGCGGTGAACCTCCAGACCTCCTTCCTCACCCCCCCCTTCGGCTTCTCACTCTTCTACCTGCGGGGTGTGACCCCGGACCACGTGCCCACCACGTCCATCTACCGGGGCGCCGTGCCCTTCATCGCGATTCAGGTGCTGGTGCTGGCGGCCGTCGTCTGGATGGCGCGGCCGGCGTGAGTACCCGCGCCGGTGCCGCGCGCTCGTGGCTCGCCGACCACCCCGACGGCTACGACGCGCTACGCCGGGACCCCCACTTCCGCCCGCTGGTGGAGGTAGTGGGCCCGGTCCGCCTGCGCTCGCGGGGGTCCTCGGTGTTCGCCTCACTGGCGTCCTCCATCGTCCACCAGCAGCTGGCGGGGGCCGCGGCCCGCACCATCCACGGACGTTTCGTGGCGGCGCTGGGGGGTGCCGTGACCCCGCAGGCGGTGCTGGCAGCCGATCCGGGGGCGCTGCGGGCCGCCGGTCTCTCCGGCGCGAAGCTGGCCGCGGTCCGTGACCTGGCCGAAAAGGCCACGAACGGAACCGTGCCCCTGCGCGGACTCTCCAGACTGTCGGACGAGGAGGTCCTCGCACGGCTGACCCGGGTCCGTGGGATCGGGCCGTGGACGGCCGAGATGTTCCTGCTCTTCCATCTGCGCCGGCCCGACGTTTGGCCGGTGGGCGACCTGGGAGTGCGCAACGGCTGGGCCCGCGTGCACGGGCTGGCGGAGCCGCTGTCGCCCCGGGCCCTGGCAGACGCGGCCGACCACCTGCGGCCGTGGCGCTCGGCGGTGGCGTGGTACTGCTGGCGGGCGGTGGACGTGCTGCCGCCCCCGGGGTCCGCTACCGGGACATGAGGGGGTCGGGCACCTGGCTGAAGGCGAAGCGCGCGTAGTGCTGCTCGTTCCCGGCGAAGTACGGGAAGACCTCCATGCGGTAGGCGTTCCACGACTCGTACACCCGGCGGAAGGTGGCGTCCGCGGCGGCCTGCTCCTCCAGGAAGGCGTTGCTCTCGCGCCAGGCGGCACGCAGGATCTCGTCGGAGAACGCCCGCAGCCGCACCCCGTGCTCCTGCACCAGCCGGCGCAGCGCGCGCGGGTTCTCCACGTCGTAGCGGGCCAGCATGTCGGTCATGGACTCGTGGCAGGCCATGCGCAGCAGCCCCTGGTAGGGAGCGGGCAGCTGATCGTACGCCGTCCTGGAGACCTGCAGGATGGCGTTCAGCCCCGGCTCCCACCACCCGGGCAGGTAGTAGTTGGGCGCGATCTGGTAGAACCCCAGCTTCTCGTCGTCGTAGGGTCCCACCCACTCGGTGGCGTCGATGGCGCCCCGCTCCAGCGCCGGGTAGATGTCGGGCCCGCCCAGCACCTGAACCGAGGCCCCCAATCGCGCCATGATCTCTCCGCCGATGCCCGGGATGCGCATGCGGAGCCCCTGGAGGTCCGAGACGGTCTCCACCGGCCGGCGGAACCAGCCCCCCATCTGCGTGCCCGTGTTCCCGGCGGGGATGGGGATGATGCCGAAGTCGGCGTACACCTCCTCCATCAGCGTCAGCCCCCCACCGTGCAGCAGCCACGCCGACTGCTGCCGGGCGTTGAGGCCGAAGGGCACCGTGGAGTCGAAGGCCAGCGCCGGGCTCTTCCCAACGTAGTAGTACCCCCCGGTAAAGCCGGCCTGCACCGTCCCCTGCTGGACCGCGTCCATGACCTGGAGCGCGGGGATGATCTCCCCGGCGGCGTAGACCCGGATCCGGAAGCGACCCCCGCTCAGCTCCCCGATGCGGGCGGCGATGCGCTCGGCGGCGCCATGCAGGATGTCGAGCGAGGGCGGGAACGAGGTGGCCAGGCGCCAGGAGACCTCGGGGCCCTGCACGGCGGCGTCGGCGCTGGCCACCAGCCCTCCCGGCTCGCTGCCGCAGGCGGCGGTCACTCCCACTCCGGCGCCCCCCAGGGCGGCCTTCCTCACAAAGTCCCGGCGTCGCATGGACTCGCTCCGTCTCTCGTCGGATAGGGTCGGCGGTCCCGCTCTCCCGGGCGCCGTTGCGCACTGTCCCCGTTGCGGTCGGGGTGGGGAATGAAGTAATGGTCCACCCCCCGCCCGGCAAATCACCGGTGCCCCTCCCCGAACCCGCGCGCCTCATGACCACGGAGCCGACTCCCCTCCCCCCCAACGTCCGGGAATGCCAGGAGGCCGCGCGTGCGGTGCTTGCGCGGGAGGTCTACGAGTACTATGCGCGGGGCGCCGAGGACGAGGTCACGCTGCGGGAGAACGAGGCGGCCTTTCGCGGGTTGCGCTTCCGGCCCCGTGTGCTGGTGGACGTCTCGGATGTGGACACCTCGTGCACGCTGATGGGCGCCCGGCTCCCCTCCCCGGTGCTGCTGGCCCCCACGGCCTTTCAGCGCCTCTGCCACCCGGAGGGCGAAGCGGCGACAGCCCGGGGCGCGGGAGCCGGTGGACACCTCATGGTGGCCTCCGCGCTCTCCACCCGCTCCATCGAGGAGATCGCCGCCGCCGCCGCCGCGCCCCTCTGGCTGCAGCTCTACGTGTTCCGGGACCGGGCGCTGAGCGAGGAACTGGTCCGGCGGGCGGTGGCGGCCGGGTGTCGGGCCGTGTGCCTGACCGTGGACGTGCCGGTGGCGGGGAACCGGGAGCATGACGCCCGCAACCACTTCTCGCTGGGCGACCGGGTTACGATGGCCAACTTCGAGGGACCCGGGCCGGGTCGTTTCCCAGCGGGGCGCGCCGGCTCGGGCCTGGCGGCATTCATCGCCGAGCAGTTCGATGCCACCCTGACATGGGAGGCCGTGGCCTGGCTCAGGGAGGTGGCCGGCGTCCCGGTGATCCTCAAGGGGATCCAGCACCCCGGGGACGCCGAGCGGGCGGTGGAGGCCGGGGCGGACGCCCTGGTGGTGTCGAACCACGGCGGGCGGCAGCTGGACGGCGCCGAGCCCGCCATCACCCTGCTCCCCGACGTGGTGGCCGCGGTGCGGGGCGAGGTCCCGGTGTTGATGGATGGCGGGATCCGGCGGGGGAGCGACGTGGCCCGGGCGCTCTGCCTGGGGGCGGCCGCCGTCCTGGTCGGGCGTCCATACCTGTGGGGCCTGACCCTGGCCGGCGCGGAGGGTGTGGCCCACGTCCTCGGGATCCTCGACCGGGAGTTGCGGCGGACGATGGCGCTGCTGGGGGCCCGCAGCCTCGGTGAGCTGGGGCCGGACCGATTGGCTCCGCTCTCACCGCGGTGGTAATTTTCTCCCGCGCGCCGCGGCCGCGGACCCTCTCCGCCGGCGCCGGCGGGCCACCGTCACCGACCACGCGAGGCATCCATGCTCAAGAAGATCGAGAACCCGGTCGAGTTCCTGACCGAGAACGGGGTCCTCTTTGAAGTGAACCGGCAGGTTCTGCACCCCCTGGGGCTCGAACTGCAGATCCACCTGGATCCGGAGGGGAACGTCACCGGCATCGAGCTGCTGGACAACCGGGACAACCCGGAGCCGATCTTCTTCTCCCCGGAGGCGTTTCTCGAGGGGCGGGAGAAGTACCAGCGCTACCTGCGCGAGGCCGGCAGGCGCAACATCCAGAAGCGTCGCCAGCTCGGGGTCGTGATCCAGACGGGCCCGAACCTGCCGCACCAGTTCCACGACGTCCACTACGGCGACGACGAGGAGTAGCGGCGTGCGGTCGCGGGGGCCGTCCCTCGGCGGCGTCGGCGGAGCGCGCAGCGGCGACCCTCGGGTTCCGTGGCGGTGCATGCGCCGCCCCGCCTCGGGGGGCCTCGCCGCCGCCTTCCTGGCGGGTTTGCTGGCATTCCTTCCCGGCGGGACGGTGGGGCCGGCAGCGACCCTCGGGTGGGGCGCCGCGGGGCTGGATGCCCAGCAGGTGCTGGCGGGCGCGCCCGGCGAGGTGCTTCGCGCCGCGGGCGGGATGGTGGTTTCCGAACACCCGGAGGCGTCGCGCGCGGGTGCCGCGGTGCTGGCGCGCGGGGGCAACGCCGTGGACGCGGCGGTCGCCACCGGTTTCGCGTTGGCCGTGACCCACCCTTCCGCGGGCAACATCGGCGGCGGCGGCTTCATGATCGTCCGCTTCCCGGACGGCACCGCCACGACGCTCGACTTCCGCGAGGCGGCGCCCGGGCGTGCCCACCCGGAGATGTGGCTCGAGGACGGGGAGTACTCCGCAGAGCGCCACCACTACTCGCACCGGGCGGTCGGGGTGCCGGGCACGGTGGCGGGCTTCGAGAAGGCGCACCGCCTCTACGGCCGCACGCCCTGGACCTCGGTGGTGGAGCCGGCGGTGCGGCTGGCGCGGGACGGCTTCCCACTCAGTGAACGGCTGGCCGGGTCGCTGGCTTCGATGGTGCGGCGCTTTGCGCACTACCCGGCCACGGTGGCCGCGTTCTCGCGGGAGGGTGTCCCCTACCGCGCCGGGGAGGTGCTGCGACAGCCGGACCTCGCGCTTACTCTGGCCCGCATCCGCGACCTGGGCGCCTGGGAGTTCTACCAGGGCGAGACCGCGCGGCTGGTGGTGGCGGAAATGGAGCGGGGCGGGGGGCTTCTCACCGCCGAGGACCTGGCGCGCTACCGCCCCAGGGAGCGCACGCCGGTGACGGTGGACTTCCGGGGCTACCGCGTGATCTCCATGCCGCCCCCGAGCAGCGGGGGCGTGGCGGTCGCCTCCATGCTCAACATCCTGGAGCCCCTCGATCTGGAGGGGATGGGACACAACTCGGCCGATTACCTGCACCACCTGGCCGAGGCCATGTGGCTCGCCTTCCGCGACCGGGCCCGCTACCTGGGCGACACCGACTTCGTGGACGTTCCGGTGCACGCCCTCACCTCGAAGGCCCACGCCGCCGAGCTCCGGGCCACCATCGATCCCGACCGGGCGTCGGTGTCGTCGCCCCTGGACGTCGCCGGAGCGGTCGAGTCCGCCCAGACCACCCACTACTCGGTCGTGGACGGCTCGGGGATGGCGGTGTCGGTCACCTACACACTCGAGGCGGGCTACGGGTCCGGGATCGTGGTGCCGGAGGCGGGCTTCCTGCTCAACAACGAGATGGGAGACTTCAACGCCGGCCCGGGCCTGACCGACGCGAACGGCCTGATCGGCACCGAGCCCAACCTGGCGCGCCCCGGCCAGCGAATGCTCTCGAGCATGTCGCCCGCCATCGTCGCCCGCGACGGGGCGCTGGTGGCGGTGGTGGGCAGCCCCGGGGGGCGCACCATCATCAACACCGTGCTACAGGTGATCCTGAATCTGACCGCCTTCGGCATGGACCTCCCGGAGGCGCTCGCCGCGCCCCGCATCCACCACCAGTGGCTGCCGGACCGGATCGTGGTGGAGGCCGAGGGATTCGCCCCGGAGGCGTTGGCCGGGCTCGAGGCGCGCGGTCACACCGTGCTGGTGCGCGGGCGGCAGGGGCTGGCGCACTCCATCCTGGCCGACCCCGCGACCGGGGTGCTCACCGGCGCGCCGGACCCGCGCAACCCCGACGCCGGAGCGGCGGCGGTGCGGCGCTGAGGCGCGGCGCGCCCGTCGCCAGGATTCGCCCGCGCCGCGCCGCTACGACGTTTTCGCGCCCCCCCCCTCGCTCTTCCGCTCCCCGTTGCTCTTCCGGTCTCCGGCGCCCTCCTGTGCCCGCCGTCCCTCACCGTCCCGCTCGGGCGCCGGGTCGGAGAGGCGGATCCGCTCCAGCAGGATGCGGCCGTTGCGGGCCACCGCCTGCATGCGTTCCTCCAGCACCATGATCTCGGCCAGGTAGTAGCCATCCTCCTGCACCACCCGGTTCACGTCAGCAAGCGTGTCGCCGATTCCCTCCAGTGACGCCGGCCACTCCTCCACCGGGCGGTCGCGGAGCTGGAAGACCTCCCGGAGCGCCTGCTGCACCGACCGGCGCGTCTCGGTCAGCTGGCCGTGCGCCACCGAGGAGACCTGGCCCACGCGCGTGTTCACCGCGTCCACCTCGCGCAGCACCCGGTCCAGGTCCTGCACCAGGTGCTCCAGCCGGTCCATGAACTCGTTCAGGTCGCACGCCAGAGCCCCGAACTCGTCGTCGCTGCGGATGGGGGCGCGGTGCGAAAGGTCGAGCCGGCCGCGCGCCAGACGGCCCACCGTGGCGCGCAGGACCAGGAGCGGCTCCATGCGCACCCGCAGCAGCAGGAAGAGCACCAGCGAGTGAAGCAGGACGTTGCCCATGCCCAGGGTGGCCGTGACCCGGGCCTCCTGCAGCCACTCTTCCATGCGGTGATCGCGGTAGGCACGCACCTCCACATGGCCCAGCACGTCACCGGGGCGGGCCGCGAGGTGGCAGGTCGTGCAGAACTCCTCGGCGCGCAGCTCCACCCGCGCCTCGTGGTGGACCCCCTCGGGCCACTCCGGCTGGATCCCCCTGGGTTCGAAGCCCTGCGTGCGCCGGATGGACTCGACGGTCACCTCCGACGGGACGATGGCGATCTGGAATCCCATCGCCTGGAAGTTGCGCTGCAGGATGGGGTAGACCGTGCGGGCCGCGACCGGCCCGCCCCGGTTCAGCATGATGTCGCGCACGTCGGACGCCAGCCGCTCGGCAGCCAGCTGGGTGGCTTCGCGGTCCTCGTTCTGGTAGTCGTGCCACGCCACCGCCAGGCGCCCTCCCAACTCGACCGCGATCACCACGGTGAGGGCGATGAGGAAGTCGCGGATGGTGCGGATGACGAAGGATCTGTCGAAGCGCCCTGAAACCAAGGAACCGCCCGTGTCGGAGGTCAGTGGCTGGGTGCGTCCCCTGCGGGGCCGGCCGTCGTGCCACATTTCCTGAAGCCCCGACGTCGCCCCGGTGGTTTCCTGCGGCAGGAGAACCCCGCCCCCCACGTCCTCCCGGGGGACTCCTCTCCCGGGCGCGATTCATGCACCTTCCCCCCATGACCGACGACTTCGATTTCGTGCAGCCCTACTTCCTGGGCCCCGCCGCCGAGAACGACCAGCTTCTGGAGCAGCTGGTGGTTGAGTTCCTGCGGGACCACGCCTACTGGCGGCGCAACTTCCACCCCGAGGACGGGCTCCGCATCTCGGCCGGCGCGCGTCACGGCGCGGAGTTCCTGGAGGTCCAGGCGCGCACCCGGGCGGAGCTGCACCGCCTGAGCGCCGACCTGAAGCGGGCGGTCCCCTTCTTTCACCCCCGCTACGTGGGGCACATGTCGGCGGACCTCCTCATTCCGGGGCTGGTGGCCCGGCTCATCACCACGCTCTACAACCCGAACAACGTGTCGGAAGAGGCGGCGCCGGTGACGCTGGAGATGGAGCTGGAGGCGGGCGAGCAGCTGGCCCGCATGTTCGGCTACAGCGTGGACGGCTCGTGCGAGCCGTGCGCCTGGGGGCACCTCACCAGTGGAGGGACGGTCGCCAACTACGAGGCGCTCTGGAACTTCCGTTCCGTGAAGTTCTACGCCCTGGCGCTGCAGGAGGGGGCTCAGGCCCGGGGCTTCGACCCGGTGGTGGGGCCCGCGGCCAAGCCCCTCTCCGCCTACACCAAGTGGGAGCTGCTCAACCTCTCGGTGGACCAGACCATCGCGATGCGCAGGGAGATGGTGGAGGTCCTGCGGCGGGGGGCCTCCCGTACGGAGTTCCACGACTTCTCCCGGGCGGTGCGGTCCGAGCGGATCGAGCACCTGGGCACGGCGGGGTTCTTCCTCAAGCACCAGGTGAATCCGCCCCGCGTCCTGGTGTCCGCCTCCGCCCACTACTCCTGGGCCAAGGGGATGAAGGTCCTGGGGCTGGGGACGGCGAACCTGGTCCAGGTCCGGGTGGACGACCACATGCGCATGGACCCGGACCACCTGGAGGCGCTCCTGGCCGCGTCGGTGGCGGAGGAGGTTCCGGTGCTCTGCGTGGTGGGCATGCTGGGCACGACCGAGTTCGGCACCGTGGACCCGGTGCACCATATCGTCGCCGCCCGCGCGCGGTGGCGTGAGCGGGGGGTGGACTTCGGGATTCATGTGGACGCGGCGTGGGGGGGATACCTCACCAGCGTCTTCCGCCGCCCCGACGGCACGCTGCACACCCGCGAGGAAGTGGCCGCCGAGGGCTTCCGCCACTTTCCTTCGGACACGGTCTACCGGGCCTTCGCCGCCCTGCCGGAGACCGACTCCATCACCGTGGATCCCCACAAGCTGGGCTACATCCCCTACTCCGCGGGCGCCTTCGTCGCCCGCAACCGTGAGGTGGTGGACTTCATCACCCAGGAGGCGGCCTACGTCTTCGACCTGGGCGATCAGGAGCGGGAGATTCCCCGGCGCCAGAAGCTCCGCAACCTGGGGCAGTACATCCTGGAGGGGTCCAAACCGGGCGCCGCGGCGGCCGCGGTGGCCGTGACCCACCGGGTCCTCCCGCTGGACTCCACGGGTTTCGGCCGCCTGCTCCGCGTCACGGTGCAGGCGTGCGAGACCTTTTACGATTCGGTGCGGGAGATCGCGGAGCGCTGGCGGGACCGGGTGCACGTCTGCGTCCCCTTCGAGCCCGACTCCAACCTCATCTGCATCGCTCTGAACCCCACCGGGAATGCGTCGGTGGCCGCCATGAACCGCTTCGCCCGGGCCGTCTTCCAGCGCATGAAGGTGGACCCCCGCCAGCCCGTGCAACTCAAGACCTTCATCGGGTCCTACACCTCGCTCACCAAGGGGAACCTCCCGGGGCGCCAGGCGGATCGCATCCTGGCCGGCCTCCGCCTGGATCCCGCTACGTTCCAGCGCATTCCCGAGGACCCCGAGCGCGACGCCGACCACCTCTTCATCCTGCGCCACACCCTCATGAATCCCTGGCTGCTGGCGTCACCCCGCCAGGACGGGCGGAGCTACATCGACCTCTACTGGGACTACCTGGAGGGGGTGGTGCGGGAGGTGCTGGAAGACGGGGCGTGGCGCGCCGGCGCCGCCGCTGCGGGTTCCTGATGCGCAGGGCTCCGCGGAGGGGGAGACGAACAAGCCCCCGGCCGGTGACCCGGCCGGGGGCTTCTCGCAACGTCCCGGAAAGCGCACGGAGGCCCTCCCCGGAGGGAGGCCCCGGTGTCAGCTCCCGGGAGCCCCCACGATGGTGAAGGGGAGCCAGGCCCGGAACCCCGGGACCTGCGTATTCCCCTTGGCGCCGTTCCCCAGCCGCAGGGTCCAGAACATCCCGGCCGTGCTGCCCACACCGAGCGAGAAATCGTGGGTGTCATCCGCAGAGTCCAGCGGCTTGCTCAATTCGTAGATGGTCACGCCGCCGGCGTTGGTGAAGGCCCCGGCGCCGTCGGGGCTGCCCCCGTCCGACGTGTCCAGGGCGCCGCATCCCGCCTGGCTGCTGTTGGAGCACTTCGCCGTGAGAAACTCATCGGTGAAGAGCCCTCCGGCCCCTGCGGAGGGATCGAAGTTCACCGCGTCCTCTCCCGCCTCGGCGACCCCGTCCCCGTCGTTGTCGAAGTCGAATCGGAGGCTGTTGACCTTGTCGGCGCCGGAGACCCGGACGGCCAGATAGAGATTGGCGCCGTCGTTCATCCAGTAGGCGGTCGCCGGAACGCCCCCGTTCCCCAGGTTGGCGGTGAACTCGAGGGTGTTGGCGCAGGCCCACTCCGCCCCCAGCGTCCCGTCGATGGTGGCGGTGCCCCACCCCGCGAAGCACGCGGCGGCGTTGAAGAAGACCTCGCCCTCGGGCACGTCGAACTGGCTCACCGGCGCCGTGGGATCGCCGGCGTGCGTGCCGAAGTCGTCCCCGTCGCCGAGGAGTCCGTTCCCCCAGGCCCGCAGCGTGTTGGTGCCCAGGGTGTTCAGGACCCAGCTGTCGACCCCGGAGAGGCCGGCCATGTCGGAGGGCACGTAGGTCAGCGTCGCGGCGCCGTGCACGTCCGTCCGGGCGGAGGCCGGCAGGCTCACAGAGCCGCCGCCGGCCGTCACCTCGAAGTGGACGCGGGCGTTGTAGACGGGATTCCCGAGGGCGTCCACCACCTTCACCGTCGGGGGGACGGCCACGGCCGACCCCACTTCGGCGACCTGATCGTCCCCGGCTTCGACGACGAGCTTGCCCGGGAGGGCCCACTGGAATCGGGAAAAGGTCCGGGTGAGGCCCCCGAGTCCGAGATCGGCCGCTCGGAGGGGCTCGGGGCCGAGGAAGCGCGTGGCGCGCTGGATCCATCGGCTGGCGATGCGGGTCAGGGATCCGTCTCCGGCCTGACTGGCCGCACCCGGCGCACTCTCGCAGATGGCCGAGAAGACGTTGGTCAGGGCCTGAATCTGGCCGCCGCCCACCGACTGCCGGTGGATCTGCAGCAGGTGGTCCTGACTGTGGTTCTGCAGAACGGCGAACTCGGCCTCGCTCAGGTCGGCGCAGATGGAGACGGTTGCGGGGATCTCCAGCGGCTCCTCGAGTTCGGGGAAGGTCAGCACCTGGAAGCAGGGTCCGTAGACCGGCGCGTCCAGACCGTCGATGCACTCCACGCCCTGCGGGAGGTCGAGGCGCTCGATGCGGACGTTCACGACATTCGTTCCGGAGGGCAGGCCGCCCGGGGGGAGGCTGACGCCGAGCGGGACGCCCTCGTTGAAGAGGGCGAGCGATCCACCATTGGCATCCGTGAAGACGCCCTCGGTGCACTCCACCACGAACTCCCCGGTGTCCGTGCGGCAGAGGATTCCCTCACTGAGCCAGAACTTCACGGGGAGCGTCTCGCCCAGGCGGAAGGAGACGAAGCCCTCTACATTTTCGGAAGGGGTGGTGCCGTTCGGGTCCTGAGGGTTCACGTCGATGAACCCGATCTCCAGGTCACCCAGGAGCACCCGGATGCGGTAGTCCAGCGTGTGGTCCAGGGGAAGCGTCTCGGAGCCGTTGGTGTTCCAGTTGAACTGGTAGCTGGCGTCACCCACGGAGATGACTTCGGGACCGAAGGAAGCCATCACCCGCTCGCACGCGCCACCGGACAGTTCGCAGATCTCCACCTGCGGCGCCAGGTTGCCGTTGAAGACCCCGCTGGGGGACGGATTGGAAACCAGGGGCGGCAGAAAGAAGAAGTCCACGTTCCCACCGTTGGCGCCGTCACTGACGGCCCGGGCCACCGGGGGTGGTCCGGCCTCGGTCTCGGCGGTGGGAAGTCCGGATTCGGAGCAGGCGGCGAGCGCAACGGCGCCCGTCAGGGCAATACGGGTCCAACGCATGGAGGGGCTCCGGGGGAGGGGATAAAAGCCCGGCCTGGTTCTTCGGTACCGCGGGACGATCACGGAAAGCCGGGACGATGCAAGCTCATGAAGATCCCTTGAGTCCGCAAGGACCTTCGATGCGGGTAGGCAACGGTCACGTCACGATCCCGCCACCGCGGGTCGGCAACGGACCCGTCACGACCGGCCACCCCCCGGGTCCGTGGGGCCATCGGCTGCCATGCTCAGTTCAGGCGCCGCATCCGCTCGAAGGCCTCGTCCCCCTCCAGGGAGCGCCACCACCAGTGCAGGCCCCGCCCCCGGGCGAAGTGGCCCGGGTTCGCCGCGGTGTAGCGCTGCAGCAGATCGATCGCCTCCTCCCGCTCCCCGTTGAGAAGGCGCATGGCCGCCTCCATGGACAGGAGTTCGCCCTCCGGATCCACTTCGGACCCGACGCGGGCGCGTGTCATGACGGTGGAGGCCGAATCCGCGAGTCCGGCACGGGCCAGGACGCCCCCCATGACCTGGAGCGCGCCCGCTGCCACGAACGCCTCCCGTCCGTGCGGCGCCAGCGCGGCCACTGAATCCACCAGCGCCCACCCCGTCTCGACCGCGGGGTCCACGGTGGGCATGGTCATCAGCCAGAGGGCGCACTCGGTGAAGAGGAAGTTCTCGGGGAAGCGGCGGCGTCCCTCGGCGCACCACTGGGCCGCCTGGTCGGCGCGCTGCAGGTCGTAGTTGGTGGTGAAGAGCCGCCGCAGGACGCCGTCGGCGGCCTGCAGGTAGGCGTCGTTCTCATAGGCCTGGCGGGCCGCCAGCGCGGCGCTGGCGGGATCCTGCACCTGGTAGTACAGGTGGCTGAGGGTGGAGTACGGGTCCGCCAGGGTGCGGTCCAGTTCCACGGCGCGCTCCAGGTCCGCCTGTGCGGCCTTCAGCGTGGCTTCGCGCGCGTCCTCATTGTCGTCCAGGCGCGCCAGATAGCGCAGGTAGCGCGCCGTGCCTCGTCGGCTGAACGCCTCGGCGGAGGAGCGGTCCCGCTCCAGGGCCGCATCCGCATGGGTGACGCTCTCGCGCAGCCGCTCGGCCATCCCCGCCGCGGACTCCTCCAGCCAGGCGCCCTCGTAGGCGGCCCGCGAGAGCAGAATCCAGGGCCGGTCCCAATCCTCGCCCAGCCGGGCCGCCTCGCGCAGCGACGCCTCCGCGGACTCGAGTGCGGCGCGCGCCCGTCCCGCATTGCCGGCGGCCGCGGCTTCGACACCCTCCTGAACGGCGCGCTCGCCCTGCGCCACCGCGAGCCACGCGCCGTTGTTGGGCGCCTCGGAGCGGGCAGCCCGGAAGCGGATCTCGTTCCCGAGCACAGCCCGGAACTCCGCCTCGATCTCCGAGATGACCCGCTCCTCCAGGGCGACCAGGTCGTCGGCCGGGCCGCGGGCGGAGACGTTCCCCAGGCGGATGCCGTCCCCGGTGCGGATCTGCGCCGCGACCACGTACTGGTCCCCGGATCGCCGCACGTCCCCCTCCACGATCGTCCCCGCGTCGAAGAAGGCGGCGGCCTCCTCCAGCGTCATCGTCTGCTCGCGCGCCGTGCGCGCCCCGTTGCGGGAGATGACGTCCAACTCGGGGACGCGCGTAAGTCGCGCGATGAGTTCTTCGGTGAGGCGCTCACCCACCAGTCCCGTCTGATCGTCCGCGCCCGTGAAGTAGAGCACCGCGATGCGGCTCAGCTCCACCCGCCCAGCCTGCGCACGCTCCAGGAGAAGCGCGTTCCGGACCGTGACGGTGGTCATCCCGGTCGCGCCCAGCGCGAGCAGGGCCAGCAGGGCGATCTCGAGCGCGGGCGCCTTCTGGGTGCCCTTCTCGCCGTGGAACCACCCGATGATGAGGGCGGCCGGAAGTCCGAACAGGAAGAAGATCAGCGCCACGACGTAGACGTAGCGCGGCAACACCTCCCGGTCCACCACCTGGTCGACCGCCTGGAGAATGATCCAGCCGCCCACCAGATACGAGAGCACGATCTGGGTGATGCGGCGCTGCTTGATGTCTTCCCAGAAGCGCAAACCGGGTCCCGGTCGGGAGGGGCGAGGCGGACAGATGACTATTTGAGGGCAGGACCGGCGCCCTGTCAATGTTGCCGGGCGCCGATCACCGGCACTTGTGCGCCGTGTCCCCCCGGTCCAACGTGCCTCCATGCCCGCCCCCGATCAGCCTGCCCCCGATCCGTCCGCACCCGACGAGTTGCGCATCCCGAACGAGGCCACCTACGCGCCCCTGCCCCTGCTGGACGTCATGGCGGTGGCTCCGCTGGCGTCGCGCCTCCTGCTGGGCGCGACCGTTCCCGGGCGGGTGATCCAGCTGGCGGCCATGGGGCTCTACACGCGCAGCGCCTTGCGCGACTGGGCGGCGCGACGGGAGATGGTGCGCATCGACTTCCTGGCCGAGTTCGGGGCCGACGTGCACCAGCTGGAGGCGCAGCCGCGCACGTCGCGGGCGATGGAGGTGAATCGGCTGGGCGCGCTGCTGGCGGCCGACTGGGAGGGAGAGCGCCCACCGCGCCGGGAGCTGGCGGCCACTGTGAACCGGGCCCTGACCGACTTCATGGCGGGGATCACCGGCCAACGGGTGGAGACCAGCGACGCCGTCCGCAGCGTGTCGCTCGCGGGGCTGGTCTTCCCGTTCGCTCAGGGAACGTGCGACCTCCTTAGCGGGGACGTGGCCATCTTCCGGGACGCCGGCATCTTCGAGGCGCACATCATCGCGCACGAGTTCGTGCACCGGAAGGGCTACCTGAAGGAGCTGCACGCTCAGGTGCTGGCCTATCTGGCACTGCGCAATTCGGGTGACCCCGTGCTGGTCCAGTCGGCGCGCGCGGAGCGCCTGCACCGGCAGCTCCGCGTCCTGAGCGGGGAGGACGGTGACGCCTACCGCGACCTGCTGGAGGGCGCGGTGCCCCGGGAAGAGGTGCGCGCGGCCTTCGCCCCGCTGGCTCCCGACGGGAGCCTCTACCGTTCCCGGGTGGGCCAGGCGCTCCGCACCCTCTACGACACGCGCATGCGGCTCACGGGCCAGAACGGACTCTCGGACTACGACCGGGGCTTCACCGACTTCCTGCACACGTTCCGATTCGCGGAGTCCGCGCGGCAGAGTCCGTCGCTGGCCGCGGTCTGAGACCGGGGCGGATCGACCCTCGGGCGTCGTCCGCCGCGGTCCGGGCGCGCTCTCCGCGCTACCAGAGCGTGAACTGCCCCGGTGGGGCCGGACGGCGGAAGGCGGCGGTGCTCAGCGTGGGAGGCGCCTCCAGCCCCAGCCGTCGGGCCGCGCTGCGGAAGAGAGCCCGGATCTGGTCCGCGTACGCTCCGGTTCCCTGGCCGCGGACGCCGAAGGCGGCATCGTAGAGGCGGCCCCCGTACGCCTCACGCAGCCGGTTCAGCACCCGCTCGCGGCGTTCGGGGAAGTGGTCCGCGAGCCAGTCCGCGAACAGCGCCTTCACCCCGTGGGGGAGGCGCAGCAGGATGTAGCCGGCCCAGCCGGCGCCCGCCTCTCGCGCGGCGCGGAGGATGGCGGGGACCTCCTCGTCGGTGAGTCCGGGGATCACGGGCGCCAGGTTCACCCCCACCGGTACGCCCGCCTCCGCGAGGCGGCGGACGGCGTCGAGGCGGCGCAGGGGCGTGGAGGTGCGGGGCTCCATCACCCTCTGCAGATCCCGGCGCAGCGTGGTGACGGAGAGCGTCACCGCGACCGCGTGGTGGCGGGCCAGTTCGCGCAGCAGGTCCAGATCCCGGGTCACGGCGTGGTTCTTGGTGACCAGGGCCACCGGGTTGCGGGCCTCGGCCAGCACCTCCAGACAGCCGCGCGTGATCCGCAGGCGGCGTTCGGCCGGCTGGTAGGGGTCCGTGACCCCCGAGAGCATGAGGGTGCGCGGCCGCCAGGCGCGCCGGCTGAGCGCCTCCCGCAGCAGGGCGGGCGCGTCCTCCTTGATTACGATATGGGTCTCGAAGTCCAGGCCCGCCGAGAAGCCCAGGTATTCGTGATTGGGGCGCGCGTAGCAGTAGACGCATCCGTGCTCGCAGCCGCGGTAGGGGTTGATGCCGACCGAGGGGCCCACGTCGGGCGAGTCGTTGGTGACCAGCACGCTGCGGGAGCGGTCCCGGTAGAAGCGGGTGCGGGGGGCGGGGTCGTCGAGCGCCGTCCAGGGTTCCCGGTCCACCGCCAGCGTCTCGAAGCGGGAAGCGGGGTTCAGGGACGTGCCGCGACCGGCGAGAGGGAGGGAGCGCATTCGGGTAATGTTCGGTTTTCGTTGCGCCCTGTCCACCCCGGGCGGGGCGCCGCCCCGGCCCGGGCGGCGCTCAGGAGAGCCCGATCGCCAGCGCCGCCCCCACCGACACGGCGCCGATCGCCATCAGCAGCAGCCAGGCCCGCACGGCGACGGAGAACCACTCCTCATACCGCACACCCGCCGCGGCGAGGACCGCCATGAGGGCTCCGTTGGTCGGCGTGATCATGTCCATGAGGCCCGCGCCGTACTGGTACGCCAGCACGGCCACCTGGCGCGACATCCCCAGCAGGTCCGCCAGCGGGGCCACGATGGGCATGGTCAGCACCGCCTGGCCGCTGACGCTGGAGACCGGGATGTGCACCAGGGCCTGGGCGGCGATCATGCCGACGGCGGAGACCAGCGTGGGGAGGCCCTCCAGCGGGATGAAGAGGGCGCGCACCAGGGTGTCCACCACGCTGCCGTCCTGCATGACCAGGACGATCGCCCGCGCCATTCCGATGAGCACGCCGGCGAAGGTCATGTCGCGGAAGCCGGCGACGAAGGCGTCGGCGGTGCGGGCGGTTCCCAGACCGCCCAGGAGGCCCGCCAGGATTCCCAGGCCGAAGAAGGGCCCCGCCATCTGCAGGAAGTCCCAGTCCTGCATCAGGATGCCCCAACCGAGCCAGGCGAAGGTACCCAGCAGGGCGGCCAGGATCGCGATGTCCGTGGGCTTCAGGGGCGCGTCCGCGTGCTCTACGGCGGCGGATCCGGAGCGGGAGCGCGCGGCCACGCGGAGGGTGAGCGCGATCCAGGCGGCGAGCGCCAGCATCAGGAAGAGCGTGCGGAATCCGCTCCCCGACCCGGGCGGCAGGTCGGCCACGTTCTGGGCGATGAGGACCTGGAAGGGGTTCATGGGCGAGAAGGCGGACCCCAGCGCCGCCGGACCCACGCTCACCATGGCGGCCACCACCGGGGGATAGCCCAGACGGTGGGTGAGCACCAGCAGGATGGGCACCAGGGCGACGATCTCCTCAGCCATGTTGAAGAGGACGCCGCCGGTGGCGAAGACCACGCAGACCAGGGGCAGCACGAGCGCCCCCTGCCCGCCCAGCGCCCGCACCACCCACCCCACACCCCGCTCCAGCGCCCCGGTGCGGTCGATGACGGTGAGCGCGCCACCGATCAGGAAGATGAGCGCGATGATGTCGCCCACCTCGGTGATCCCGCGCGGGATGGCCACCAGCGCGTCCACCGGACCCACCGGCTCCGCGTCGACCGGCTGGTACGATCCCGCCACCGCCACCATGCGTCCGGTCTCCTCGTCCAGCTGCCGATCGAACGCACCGGCCGGGACGATCCACGTCAGGGCCGCCGCCGCGAAGACGCACCCGCTCATCAGCACGAGCGGGTGGGGTAGACGGAGGCGGGACGGCTTTTCGCTCATGGGTGCGCGGCCGGGTGAACCCGCGTCACCAGGTACCGCGGCCGGTCAGACCACCTCGACGTCGTAGCAGACGCGCCAGTTGGGGAGACTCTCCGGGTCGTCCTCACCTTCGTCGCCCGGGCGCTTGCGGCCGGCCCAGGCGTCGGCGTTGCCGGTGAAGGTGCGGGCGTAGCGCTCCAGCTTGTCGTTGGCCGAGAGCTGGTCGATCTCCTCGCCCTCGAACTCGACCGTGAGGGAGTCGCCCGCGGACCCTTCGAAGATGATCAGGTCGATCTTGTCGATCTTGTTGAAGCGGGGGTGGTCCGACACCTCCCAGTGCCCCTCCTCGGGGAGACGGTACTGCTCGGTGTGGTTCCCGGAGGTGACGCGGGTGGTGAAGAAGAATTCGCCGTGTTCCTTGAAGACGGGCTCGAGCTTGTCCAGGACCTGGATCCAGCGGAGGATCACCCGGACGGTCTTTCCCGCGTTGGCGCTCATGCAGCCTCCGGTGGGGTTTGTAATGGAAGGGAAGGGGTGATAAATAGTCCCCGGGTCCGGTAGCGGCAAGGCCGCGGTGCCGGGCCCCCGGCCGGAACTCGAGAGGGGGGGGAGCGCGAACCGTGGAACCGCGGTTCATCTACCGGAGCGCCAGCGGCGACGAGGTGAAGGTCCCCTCCCTGGGCGACCTGACCCGGCTCGTCGAGGTCGGGACCATCTCGCCCGGGACGCCCCTCTTCGACCGCCTCGCGGGCGGGTGGGCGCCGGCGCGCACCCACCCGGTCTTCCGTCTGATCCGGGAGGAGGCGGGCCTGGACCCCGACCCCCCGGGCGAGGAACCGGCGGGCGGGGAGCCGACGGGAGCGGACCCGCTGGACGTGGTGCTCACGCCGCGCGACCCATCCGAGGCGGACCAGGACCTGGTCGAGGCGTTCCTGGAGGCGCGCGAGCGGGAGCGCCGGGACGAGGATATGAGGAGTGGGGCGGGCGCGGGTACCGAGGGACTGACGCTGGTGGACTCCGGGCAGAGGGAGGTGGGTGGCGCGAGCACGGAGGCGTCGTCCAAGGCCCCGCCGCCAGCGCCACCGGAGGCCGAAGTCGAGGCCGCGGAGCCGCCGTCGGCGGAGGCCGGGTCCGCGGAGGTGGTCGGGGAGCACAGCGGCGCCGGGTCCGATCCCGCGCCGGAGTGGCTGGCCGGCGCCGGGACCGGCACCGCTCCCGATTGGCCGGAGGGGACCGAAGTGGAATCGCGGGAGCCGCCTCCCGCGATTCCCGCCCGCCCGCCGCCGCCCCCGCCGCCGAACGTGCCGGCGCTCGATGCGGAGCCGGCCTCCGAGCGCGCGACGACGACGCTGCGCGAGGC
>JAVVFC010000060.1:0-15924 GCA_032250975.1 Longimicrobiales bacterium
GCGACACCCTGCTCGGCAAGGTCGAGGAGATGGTGCGGGGGAAGGGGGGTGGGCGAGACAAACGGGATTGAACGCCACGCTCCGCGTTAAGAGAATCGGCCGTTTTCTTTAACGCCCCCCTCCCCGCCTCCGGTTCTCGGGCGCCGGGCGCGCCGGGATCACCACCGGGTCGGCCTCCAGGGCGCGGAGCAGCTCCCGCACGGCCCGCTCGATCTGTGGGTCCTCGCCCCGCGCGAGCGCGGTGGGGTCCTCGGGGACCTCGATGTCGGGCTCCACGCCGTGCCCCTCGGCGAACCATTCGCCGTCGGTGCCGTACATGCGGAAGGTGGGCACGGAAACGCTCCCGCCGTCGATCAGCGCGGGGTTGCCGCTGATCCCGATCAGCCCGCCCCAGGTGCGCGTGCCGATCAGCGGGCCGAGCCCTTCGTGGCGGAAGTAGTAGGGGAAGGCGTCGCCGCCCGAGCCGGCCCACCCGTTGATGAGCATGGCCTTGGGGCCCTGGTGGCCGACGTTGGGGAAGGGCAGCTGCTCGCCGTAGCGGCCCACCCACCAGGAGTTGGCCGGGCGGTTGAGGAGCTCCACGAAGCGGTCGGGGATCTGGCCGCCGTTGTTGAAGCGCTCGTCGATGATGAGCGCCTCCTTCTCGATCTGTGCGGCGTACATCCGCAGCAGCTCGGTCTGCCCGTCGATGCCGGTCGAGGGCACGTACACGTAGCCGACGCGGCCGCCCGACAGCGCGTCCACGCGCTGCCGGTTGCGCTCGATCCACTCCAGGTTGCGGAGCCGCGTCTCGTCGGCGAGGGTCTCCACCAGCACCTCGCGCGGGTCCGACCCCCGGGCGTCGGACGCCACGGTGAGGGTGACGGTCTCGCCCGCGAGCCCGTCGAAGGCGGCCCACGGGTCCCGGTCTCCCGTTACCGGCCGCCCGTTCACGGCCAGCACGAAGTCGCCCTCCGCGACGTCCACCCCCGGACGGTCGAGGGGGGAGCGCACCTCGTTGTCCCACGGCGCGCCCCGCACGATGCGCCGGATGCGCCAGGCGCCGTCCCGCAGCTCCCAGTCGACGCCCAGCAGGCCGACCCGGCGGGACGGCCCGGCCTCCGTGTCGCCCCCGCCGCGGTAGGTGTGCGAGGAGTTCACCTCCGCGATCATCTCGCCGATCACGAAGTTCACGTCCCAGCGCGTCACCGCATCCTCGATCAGCGGTGCGTACGCCTCCCGGATCGCCGGCCAGTCCACGCCGTGCATCGCCCCGTCATAGAAGTAGTCCCGCATCATCCGCCAGGCGTCGGCATACATCTGCCGCCACTCGGCCCGCGGGTCCACCTGCGCCTCCATCTCGTCGGTGCGCAGCGGCGTCTCCACCTTCTGGCCGGGCGCGAGGTCCACGATCCCCAGGCGCGGCCCCACCCGCACCAGCACCTTCTTTCCGTCGGCCGAGATCCGGAACAGCCCGGCGTTCTCGACGATGGTCTTCTCCTCGCGACTCGCCGGGTCCCACATCACCAGCGGCGAGGGCGACCCGGGCGTGGCCCCCGCGCGCGGCTGGCGATGGTAGACCACCTTCCCCTGCGCGGCGGCCAGCCCGGCGTAGTTCCCGGGCTCGGCCGGGAGCACCACCAGCCGGCGCTCGAAGTCGGTGAAGTCGATCTCGACCGCCTCGGCACCGGCCGCCCCGCCCTCCGCCTCGTCCGCTTCCTCCGCCCGGTCCGCGCCGCTCCCGGGCGCGACGTCCTCACCCCCCGGCTCGTCGTCGCTGCGCGGGGCGAGCGGCGAGGGCACGTCGGCCCGCAGCGGGATGGCCGCCACCTGCGTCGCGTTGGGGTAGATCCACGTCCCCTGCAGGGCGCTGTACACGGGCTGCAGTGCGCGGGCCGTGAACAGGTAGAGGTACGTCCCCTCCGTGCCGAAGACGGGGTTCGTGTCGTTGTAGAAGCCCGACGTGACCCGGTGCACCTCCCCCGACTCCGCGTCCCAGATCCGGACCGCCGAGCCGTAGGCCGCCTCCGAGAAGGCCCACGTCAGCCAGCGCCCGTCCGGCGACCAGCTCAGGGACAACCCCTGCAGCGGACCGTGCGAGAGCCACGTGGGAGACTGTTCGACTGCGCGCACCGCACCCGTAGCCACCTCGATCACCCGGATGCCGCCCACCTGATCGACGAAGGCGGCCCGCTCGGAGTCGGGCGACCAGGAGACCGCGTACCGGAACCCGGCCCCCAACGAGGTCAGCGTACGGGGCTCGCCCGTCCCGTCGGCGCGGGCCAGCACCAGCTCGTACTCGCCCGAGGCGTCGCTCCAGTAGGCCACATGGACCCCGTCGGGCGACCAGGACGGCAGCCGCTCGGCCACCCCGGGCGTGCGGGTCAGGTTGCGCACCGGGCCGTGCTCGGCCGGAACGGTGAAGATGTCGCCGCGCGCCTCGAACACCGCCCGCTGCCCGGTCGCCGAGACATCGCCCCACTGGATCAGGTCGCCCACCGCCTCCATGCGGGGGTGGAGCGCGGCCCGGTCGGTCACGACGTCGATCGCCACCTCCCGGGTCTCCTCGGTGGCGAGTTCGAACAGGTAGAGGCGCCCCCCCGCCTGGAAGACGATGTCGCGCGGTCCGATGGCGGGGTAGGTGATGTCCCAGGCGTCGAAATCCGTCACCTGCCGGACCGTACCGTCCGCGTCCCGCGCCCACAGGTTGAAGCGCTGCTCGGGGCCGCGGTCCGAGAGGAAGTACAGCCGGTCCCCGGCCCACATGGGCGAGCCGTCGTTGGCCGGGTGGTCGGTCACGTTCTCGGAGGCGTAGGTCGCCAGATCGAAGACGTGGATGTCGGGCGCCCAGCCGCCCCGGTACCGCTTCCAGGTGCGCGTGTCCCGCTGCCTCTGCATGAAGGCGATGCGCCGCCCGTCGGGCGAGAGCGCCCCGAACTCGGCGTGCTCCAGGGGGAGCTTCTCCACGAACCGCCCGTCCGGGCGCACCCGGTAGAACTGGTTCCAGCGCTGTTTGCCGCTCTCCCGCGACGAGGCGTAGAGCAGGCTCTCCCCGTCGGGGTCCCAGTCGATCATCCGGTCCGGTATCGGGTGCCAGGTCACGCGCGTCGGCTCGCCCCCCAGGGTGGGCACCACGTACACGTCCAGGTTGCCGTCGTAGTTCCCGGAGTAGGCGATCCGGGAGCCGTCCGGCGAGAAGCGCGGAAAGCTCTCCTCCCCCGCCGGCGAACTCAGGCGCACCGCCGTGCCCCCTTCCCGGGGCGCCACCCAGACGTCGCCCGCGTAGACGAAGGTGATGCGGTCCGCCGACACGTCCGGGTACCGGAACAGGCGGGCATCGACCTGGGCCGAAGCGGGACCCGCGAGGAGCTGGAGCACAAGGAGCGTGACGGGCGTCGCGAGCGTCAGCGAGCGCATGGAGGACCTCCGGTGGGGAAATGAGCAGGCGGCGGGAAGGTCGGCTCGGGGATCAATCTACGGACGTCCTCCCTACGGCGCCTCCGCGCGCCCCGTTTCACGGGGTACGCCGTACGGCGTACCCACGGACGGAGAGGTACTCGAACTCGGTCACGCCCTCACCCCTCGCCCCCCAGCCGGTCCACGTCGATCCGGAACAGCTCCGCGGCGGTGCGCCAACGGATGTTCTCGCGCGCCTCCTCCGGGAACTCGAGCCGGTCCATGAACTTCACGTACGGACCCATCTCCACCAGCGGCCAGTCGCTGCCGTACATGAGCTGGCGGCTGGGGTCGCCCATGTAGGCGATCATGTCCTTGACGCGGGTCACCAGGTAGCGCTCGAACTCGTAGGTGAAGTCGCCCAGCACCAGACCCGAGAAGTCGGCGTAGACGTTGTCGTTCTTGTAGAGCACCTCGGCGGCGTCCTGAAACCAGGGGTTGCCCAGGTGGCAGATCACGAAGCGCACGTCGGGGTAGTCCACCGCCACGTCGTCCACCAGCAGGGGGTGCGCCTGGCGCACCTTGGCGTCACGCGCGTAGGTGTCGCCGCAGTGGATCATGACCGGGACGTCGTGCTTGGCGGCGATGCGGAAGACCGACTCCAGCGAGGGATCGTTGATGGCGTACTTGTCGTAGCCGGGGTAGAGCTTGATCCCCTTCACCAGACCGTCCCGGATGCGCTCCTCCATGTGGAAGAGGTCGGTGCGGTCGTCGCCCCGCCAGCGAAGCCCCTCCACCACGGTGGTGCGCGGGTCCTCGGCGAGGATCTCCAGTACATGCTCCACGCTGGGCCGGTCCACGTTCACCATGTACGACGTGAGCACCACGGCGTGGTCCACGCCGTTCCTCTCCATCTCGGCGTACAGGCGGCGGACGTTCGCCTCGGTGGGGCGGGGTGCCTCGCCGTCGTGGTTGTAGTAGTTGTTCAGGTGTACGTGGCAGTCGATGAGCATGCTCGCCCTTCACCTCCTGTAACGGGAATCTGGAGTCGTCCGAAATGACCGAGCCATCGGGGAGCGGCGGGCCGGCGCCCAACCTACGCCTGGAGGATTTTGAGAAAAAGATCCGCCTGCGCCAGCTCACGCCCCGGGACTACCCGGCGCTGGTCGAGATGCAGGCGCGCTGCTTTCCCGGGATGACGCCCTGGTCGCGCGAGCAGATCGAGAGCCAGATCCGCCACTTTCCGCACGGCCAGCTCTGCCTGGAGTACCAGGGGCGCCTGGTCGCCTCGGCCAACTCGCTGGTGGTGGACTCGGACCTGTACCGCGACTGGCACGACTGGAAGCGGGTCGCCGACGACGGCTTCATCCGCAACCACACGCTCGACGGCGACACCCTGTACGGCATCGAGATCATGGTGGACCCCGAGTTCCGGGGCATGCACCTGGCGCGCCGCCTCTACGACGCCCGCAAGGACCTCTGCCGGGAGCTCAACCTGGCGCGCATCGTGATCGGCGGCCGGATCCCCGGATACGGCGCCCAGCCCGAGGCGATGACGGCGCGCGAATACGTGGAGAAGGTCACCCAGCGGGGCCTCTACGACCCGGTCCTCACCACCCAGGTGGCCAACGGCTTCGTGCTGCGCGAGCTGATCCCCGACTACTTCCCCTCGGACCAGGCCTCGCGGGGCTACGCCACCCACCTGGAGTGGACCAACCTGGACCACATGCGCGACCCGCGCGAGCGCTGGCACCGGGTGCGGACGGTGCGCCTGTGCGCCGTGCAGTACCGCATGCGCTGGATCGAGACGTGGGAGGAATTCGAAACGCAATGCTCCTTCTTCGTGGACGCCGCCGCCCAGAACCGCTCCGACTTCGTGGTCTTCCCCGAACTGCTCACCACCCAGCTGATCGGGGTGGAGCCGGGCCGGCGCCCGGCGGACGCGGTGCGCGCGCTGGCCGAGCACACGCCCCGCTACCTGGACTTCTTCTCGCGCGCCGCCGTCGAGCACAACGTGAACATCGTGGGCGGATCGCAGTTCACGCGGGAGGGGGAGCGCCTGCGCAACGTGGCCTACCTCTTCCGGCGCGACGGAACCATCGCCCGCCAGGCCAAGCTGCACGTCACGGCGGACGAGCGCCGCTGGTGGGGGGTGGAGGCCGGGGACCGGCTCGAGGTGCTGGAGACCGACCGGGGGCGGGTGGCGATCCTGCTCTCCTACGACGCGCAGTTCCCGGAGCTGGCGCGGCTGGCGGCGGAGCGGGGCGCCGGCCTGGTCTTCGTCCCCTTCGCCACCGAGGACCGGGCCGGCTACCTGCGGGTGCGCTACGCCTGCCAGGCGCGCGCGGTGGAGAACGACGTCTACGTGGTGGCGGCCGGAACCACCGGCAACCTTCCCTTCGTGATCCACGCCGACACCCACTACGCGCAGTCGGCGATCTTCACGCCCGTGGACCTGGCCTTCGCCCGGGACGGGATCGCGGACGAGGCCAACCCCAATGTGGAGACGCTGGTCACCGCCGACGTGGACCTGGACCTGCTCCGCCGGCACGCGCACGAGGGCACGGTCCGCCCCCACGGCGACCGGCGCACGGACCTGTACCGCGTGACGTGGACGGGGGCGGAGTGAGCACGGGTGACGGAGGCGCGCACGGCGCCGGTCCGCACGGTGCGGAGGGGCAGCCTCCCGCCCCCGGAGCGGCGCGGCTGCGGGCCGGCATCCACGGCCCCTCCGCCATCCGCTTCACCCTGGAGGGCGCACCCCGACCGGGCCCGGCTTCGTCCGTGCGCCTCACGGACGGCGCCGGCAACGAGATCGCCGTCGCCCGCATCCTGCCTGCCACCGCCAGCGAGTCGCTGCTGGTGCCGGCCCGCCCGCTCGACCCCCTGCGCGTCCACTACCTGGAGATCCCCGCGCTGGGGGTGCGCGCCCTGGTGCGGCGCGACCCCCTCTTCCGGAACCTGTACTCACCCCGGCCGCTGGGGGCCCGGATCGCGGACGACCGGTCGGAGACGCGCTTCGCCGTCTTCTCGCCCCGCGCCACCGCCGTGCGGCTCCACCTCTACCGCGACCGCGCCGACCCCCCACAGGCGGCCGCGCGGGTGGTGGAGATGGCCCGCGATGCCGACGGCGTCTGGGAGGCCGCGCTCCCGGTCGACCTGCACGGGACGTGGTACGACTTCACCGTGCACGGCCCACCCGACCCGGGCAACCACTTCTTCGAGACGCACCCCGTGCACGTCTCCGACCCCTACGCCCTGGTCAACGACGACGCGCTCGGCCGCTCCCGCGTGTGGCGCGACGGCCCGCCGCCGCCCCCCGTGCGGGGCGGGCGCCCGGCCATGGAGGACGTGGTGGCGTACGAGGTGCACGTGCAGGACTTCACCGACCTGCTCCCGGTCGCGGACGCCGAGACCGGGACGCTTCCGGCCATGGTGCGGCCCGGGCTGACCAACGCGCACGGCGAGCCGGTCGGCTTCGACCACCTGCTGCGGCTGGGCGTGAACGTGGTGCACCTCATGCCGGTGCAGGAGTTCCTGCACTACCCGGACGACACGTGGCGGGCCACCTTCGGCGACGACCCCTTCGCGCGGGCCATGGGGATCGACCGCGAGAACTACCAGTGGGGGTACCGCACCACGCACGCCTTCGCGGTGGAGAGCCGCTTCCGCCCCCGGGGCGCCGAGCCGGGGTCGGAGCGCGACCACTTCCGGGCCCTGGTGCGGGCCTTTCACGAGCGGGGCATCGCCGTCATCATCGACGTCGTCCCCAACCACACCGGCGAGAACATGGACGGCCGGCACCTGCTGCTGAACTTCAACGTGCTCGACCTGCCTTACTGGTACCGCACCGACGACCGGCTCCGCCACATCGGCCCCTTCGGCAACGAGGTCAAGACCGAGGAGCGGCCCATGGTGCAGCGCTGGATCGTGGACCAGCTGCGGCACTGGGTGGAGGCGCTCGGCGTGGACGGCTTCCGGGTGGACCTGGCCGGGCAGATCGACCGGCAGACGCTGGCGCACGTGCGCCGCGAACTCCCCGACGACGTCATCCTGTACGGCGAGCCGTGGATCGCGCCTTCCGACCCGGACGTGCGCGCCCACCCCGACTGGCGGTGGTACAAGGCGGACGCCCCCATCCCCTTCTTTCAGGACGAGGCGCGCAACGCCTTCCAGGGGAGCCCCTTCGACGTGCGGGACCGCGGCTGGGCGGGCGGAGACCCGGGCGCCCGTGCCGCGGCCATGCGCGCGCTCGAGAACCGCTACCCCGAGGAGCCGCGCAGCACCTGCGGCGTCGGCTACCTGGACATCCACGACAACTGGGCGCTGGCGGACCGCTTCGCCGCCCACGACGACCACGACGGCCGCCGGGGGGTGGACGTGGCCGCCGTGCGCATCGCCGCCGGGCTGCTGCTCACCTCGGCCGGGCCGGTGGTGCTCCACGGCGGCACCGAGATGCTCCGCTCCAAGGGCCTCGCCCCTCGCGAGGCATGCGTGTTCGAGACCCCGGACGGCCCCATCCACTTCAACGGCCGGGACGACACCTACAACCTGCGGGCCCCCAACCGCTTTCTCTGGGACGCGCTCGCGCCCGGCTCGGACGCCGTGGCCATGCGTGACTGGTGGCGGGGGCTGATCGCCCTGCGGGCCTCCGAGGCGGGGCGGGTCTTCCGGGTCGCCGAGGTCCCGCACGGGCACTACCGCTGGTTCGCGCCCGACGACGGCCACCTCCTGGGCTACCTGGTGGGTGAGCGGGTCCTGGTGCTGGCCAACAACGGGCCCGCCGACGGCGCGCTCGACGTGGAGCTGCCCGCCGGCCGCTGGCTCCGGGTCTCGGACGGCCTCCGCGTGCACGCGGAGCGGATCGGCGCGCCGGGCGCCGATCTCGACGGGGGGGCGCACCACCTCCCCCTCCCCGCCCGCTCCTTCCTGATCTGGGTGCGCGAGTGAGCGCCGACCGGCTGGACGAGCTGCGCGCGCGCCTCTCGGAGGTGGACCGCGAACTGATCGCGCTCGCGGCCCGCCGTCAGCGGCTGGCGGAGGAGATCGGGCGGGACAAGGTCGAGAGCGGCCGGCCGACCCGGGACTTCGCCCGCGAACGCGCCGTGCTCGAGGCCGCCCGCGCCCATGCCCTCGCCGAGGGCGTCGAGCCCCGCCTCGCCGAGGAGCTGATCCGCACCCTCATCCGCTCGTCCCTGGCGCGGCAGGAGCGCGACCGGGTGGCGGCCGAGGCGCGCGGCGACGGGCGCACCGCCCTCGTCATCGGGGGCGCGGGCCGCATGGGGCGCTGGGTGGCGGACTTCCTGGAGTCGCAGGGCTTCACGGTCCACGTGGCCGACCGCGCCGCCGCCCCGGGAGAAGGCCGCTTTGCGGACTGGCGAGCCGCGGGCCTCGACTACGACGTGGTGGTGGTGGCCGCCCCGCTCGCCGCCTCCGCCGCGATCCTGCACGAACTCGCGGGCGCCCGACCCCGCGGGCTCGTCTTCGACATCGGCTCACTCAAGACGCCCCTGCGCTCCGGACTCGAAGCGCTCCGGGACGCCGGGTGCCGGGTCACGTCGCTCCACCCCATGTTCGGCCCCGACACCGAGCTGCTCTCCGGCCGCCACGTGATCCTGGTGGACGTGGGCGTGTCCGAGGCGACCGCCGAGGCCCGCGCCCTCTTCGACGGCACCATGGCCGAGCGCCTGCAGATGAGCGTGGACGACCACGACCGCTTCATCGCCTACGTGCTGGGGCTCTCACACGCGCTCAACGTGGCCTTCTTCACCGCGCTGGCCGGGAGTGGGGAGGCGGCCCCCACCCTGGCCCGGCTCTCCTCGACCACCTTCGACGCGCAGCTCGCCCTGGCGGGGGCGGTCGCGCGCGAGAACCCGCACCTGTACTTCGAGATCCAGCACCTCAACGCCTATGGCCTGAGCCCGCTCGACGCCCTCGTGGACGCCGTGGGCCGCATCCGCGACCTGGTGGCCGAGGGCGACGAAGCCGGCTTCGTCGCCCTCATGGACGCGGGCCGCCGCTACCTGGCCGCGCGCGCGGGGTGAGGGCGGGGAAAGAGGGAGGACGGCGGACGTCGGGCGGCGGCGCGAGGCGCGCGCCGCCGCCCGTCCGTCGGCTCAGCGCCGCAGGCCCAGGTTGTAGAAGAAGCCCACCCCGAAGATGAAGGGGTCTCCGCCGTCGGCGGAGAGGTAGTCGAGGGCCGTGAAGATCCCCCACTCCTCGCGGAAGGAGAAGTTCACGCCCCCCGAGAGCCCCAGGTCGCCCTCGGTGTCCGAGTCGCCGACGCCGGAGGTGCGAATGATGTTCAGGCGGGGCATCACCCACGGCTCGATCCGCGTATCGCTGTTCGCGGTCTCGACCCGGGTGCGGATGGCCAGCCCCACGGGAAAGCGGAGGAAGTTCAGATCCTCGCCGGCGCCCACCTCCTGCGAGAACCAGGAGAAGCCCCCCTGGACGGAGAAGGTGTAGTTCCTCTCGCGCAGCACGTCGACCCCCACCGCGGCGCCCACCGTGAACTCGTCATCGCCCCTCCCGCTGATGAGACCGATCCCGCCCATGAAGTTGGCCGCGTCGCCCGTGCGGCCGACGAGCGCTCCGAAGGCGTCCGCCTCCCCCGAGTCGTCGTTGAGGCCGCGCCCGTACATCCCGCCCACCCAGGTCCTGGGCGTGTTGTTGACCATGGCGGGCACGGGGACGTCGGGCATGAACCAGAGCTGCGCCTCGGCGGGGGCGGCGGTGAAGAGCACAACAGCGAGGAGGAGCGCGGAAATGCCGGTCTTCATCGGGATCTCGGGGTTCGGGCGGCTGTGTACGCCGTGGCAGGGCCGGGATCCGCGGCGCGGAGCCCCGGTACGGTCGGATCCCGGATGGTTACACGGCCCGGCGGAGAGGGGTCCCGGGGGAGTCAGCGGCCCCGGCCGAGATTGAAGAAGACCCCCAGACCGAAGACGATCGGGTCGAATCCGGCGGTGGGGTGGTAGTCCAGCGCGGTGAAGATCCCCCACGCCTCGCGGAAGGAGAAGCTTACTCCGCCGGAGACCCCCAGATCGAATTCCGTGAAAGCGTCGCCGAATTCGAATCCGGAAACACGTGAAATGTCGAGGCGCGGCATCAACCATGGTTGGACGCTGGTGGCGTCCTCCGTGCTCCCGGGCCAGCCGCGAATCGCGAGGCCGATCGGGAAGCGAAGGAAGTCAAGGTTCTGGCCCACGCCTCTGTCTACGGAGAACCAGGAGGCCCCGCCCTGAATGGAGATCGCGACGGATTCCTCGCGAACCATCTCCACACCCACCGCGGCACCGAACATGAATTCATCGTCCTCGTCATCGATGAGACCGACCGACCCCATGAAGCTGACGACCCTTCCGGTGCGGCCGAAGTGCGCGCCGAAGGCGTCCACCGAGACCGCGTCGTCATTGGCGTTGCGCGCGTACGTCGCGCCAATCCAGTTGGCGGGCGTGCTGCCGGTCATGGCCGGTACCGGCACATCGGGCATGAACCAGAGCTGCCCCTCGGCGGGGGCGGCGGCGAGGAGTGCGATCCCGGTTACCAGCACGGAAAGGCGGTACTTCATCGGGGGCTCCCGAGTCGAGGGGTTAGGGGCGGTGCTATAGGCGGTCAAGAACTACGGTCACTACGGGTCCGTCCGTACGCAGCACGCCGCCGGACCATCTCCATTCCGCGTCCCGAACGAAGGTGTCGGCCTGCTGTGAGAAGGTGATCCTGTCTCCCGCAAGGGTGTACGTCCCGGCCATGTCGGCCTCAAAGGGGCCACCCACGCCCTCCGGAACCCGGAGCAGGCCCGAGACAGTCCCATTGGTCCCGAGGGTGAGCGTGAGGCTCCCGCCGGCCGCGAGTACGTCGTTCCCCTCGGCGGAGAATTGGGTGGCCGCATAGCTCCCGGCCACGTCCTCGATGCGGACCTCGGTCACCCCGTCGTCGCCGCAGGACGCCGCGAGTAGAAGCACCAGGCCAAGGGCCAAGGTGGGCAATGGTCGACTGGTCATGTAGGACCTATCCTGCCGTGGGTGGTCGCGGCCGGGGGCCGCACGAAAGTCAATATCCCGATTCCCGGCCCCCGTCGTGCGTCCATATCCGCATTCCGATCGACAGGACCGGAAGGAGACTTACACCGGGGGTGGGAATGTCGTGGTTAAATGCATCGACCGAGAGGTGGCCGAGCCGGACCACGTCCAGACCGAGCCTTCCCTCCACCGTGATCCGCGGGGAGAGCGACCGAAGCAACTCCACGTTGAAGCGCGCGCCGTCCCCCACGCTGGCCACTTCCACGATCAGGGGACCTCCTCGTGCGGGGTCAAAAAGACCCAGGGATTCGGGGATCTCTCCCCGGCCGACGCGGGCCGGACCGATGGTGGTCCGCACATAGCCGAGACTGAGTACCGTATGCCAGGACTCCATCCACTGCTCGACCAACCGATAGCGGAATTCCGCCGAAAGGGACGTACCTGTCGCCTGCCTGTGATCTCCCACACCCAGCGAGAGGATGGTGAGACCCAGCCCGAAACCGACCCGGTCCCCGTCCACGCCCGCCCCCAACCGGATGCCGGGGCCGGCGCGCAGCCCCCCCATGGCGTCCCAGATCGGGCCGTTGTCGCCCCCCAGCGTCGGGACGGTGAATTCGACGGCGCTCTGATACCAGAACCCACTCGGCATCGGGAGCGGCGCCTGCGCCTGCACCGCCAACGGCGACCCCGTGACCGCGCCCGCGAGGAGCGCCAGCAGCACCATGAGGCCGGGCAGCCGACGCTGATCCGCGCCGACCGGTTCGCCGACGCACGCCCACGCTGAGCCCCTCATCGATACGTTACGCGGCAGCACAGAATAGCCCGCTAGAATCCGCTAGAATATGAAATTCTGCTCAGGAGGGATTTGTGAATATCGCAGACCGTTAGAGAAAATCCAGATATCTGCATCGTTATGGTTAAATATGGCATCGTCCCCATCTAGATATCGGATGGCTTCGATCTCGAAATCCACAAAGGACGAGAACTGCCATGTGGCCACCGGATCGTTATCTCCTCCGAGGATGGCATTGATAAACTCCACCCCACTGGGGATGTTGGAGAAGCTGAATGGGTTGATAAGTGAAATCACGTCGAACGATGTGTCACGCTTCCGAGGTTCCGTCGGACACTCCCGCCCATCATCTCTTTCCAGAATCCGAATTCGGAATGGCGGCTGTGTTCTGAATAGGCGCGTCAGTACGGTCGGACCATTCGGGATCTCCAGGAATTCCTCTTGGAGGAAATCCGCCGATCTCGCAATTTGAACGAATTGTACATACGTAGCTCCGTTTTCGTCGTTGAAGTCAAACTCTCGAATTGGGTCCCCTGTACGCCGACCAGCACAGGCAGTCCATACGTCAGGCTTAACCACATCTGGATTGAAGAATATGTTACCGAAAAACGGCCCCGGACTGGATGGTGGGTGCGGAATAAAGCCTGACACCCACGCACCGTATTGCGTACCGGTCACATGGATCTCCAACTCCGGCTCCCCCCGCGTCCACGGCTCATGCTTGTCCCAGATCCGCATCTGCCCGAAATAAAACCCTTCGGGTAGTGAACCGGGTGCAGGCTTCTCGAACTGCGGATCATTGTTCGGGAACGTGCTCCCAGGTTCGTCACATTCGAGGATCTGTGTCGTCGGGTCACATTCGCCGTCAAGTAGGGCAGCTTCCGAGCCGCTCGTCAACGCATACGCAGTCAACTGCTCAAGGTCTCGCGTTTCATTCGGGACGAGCACGATCGTGGGCGTTTCGGGCGGGGCGTCCAAATCAAGTTCGACTTGACTTCCGTCCAAGCGGAAGCCGACGGGGGCCTCCTCCTCCTCGAGCTGCACGGCCACCAGGAGGTCTACGCCTCCGTCCCACCGCCTCCGGTGGCTGCGCACGGGCATGTAGATCTCAAGGTCGGGGAGCAACGGGAGGCGGGTAAGAACTCCTTCGTTGCCACCGTTCGACATCCTCGCCCGACTGAGGAGTCGATTGGCTCGCGGGGAGTTCAGGTAGGAGGAGAGATGGAGCTTCTTCTCCCGATGGGGGGAGGCTGCCAGGTCGCGTTGGAGCGCGGCACGGGCTTCCGGGTCTGACAGGGCGACGGCGACGAGCCTGGCCACCGCACGGGCCTCGGCACCTCGACCATCCCTGGTGGCCGCATGACTGACCGGCAGTTCCTGAACCGTCGGTTCAGGATCCACGGACGAAGGTGAGTCCGTGCAGGCACTGGCAAGCCAGCCGAAGACCGCTGCCGGAACCAGCCCACGGGCCAGGAATCGCGCTACCCTCCCCCCCCCCCCCCCTCCCGGGGCCGACCGAATCGTACAGACATACTACCTCCAATGCTCGCGCTGACTGTGAGGGTCAACCTACGATTACGCTGCGCCCACCAGGAAGTCAAGGACGTCGAGCGGGGTTGTTGTGGACCGACCCGGGTCGGTCCGACGTGTCCCGTCAGGAGAAGGGGAGCGCCACCGTGAGCAGGAGCCGCTCCTCGCCCGGATTCGGGCGCCGGAAGCCCCCGTTGGAGACGTGGGCGAGCTCGACGCCCACGCGGTACCCCAGGTCGAGCTGCCAGGCCACCTCCAGGGCGGAGCGGAACTGGAAGGGGCTTCCGAGATTGCGTCCTCCGCCGTTCTCCCAGACGCCGGCGGAGAAAAGTGGAGTCAGGAAGAGCCGCCCCAGCGTCACCTCACGGTAGATCCCGGCGAAGAGGAAGATCTGGCGCTGGGAACTCGCCACCACCCCCGCCATGGGGCGAAGGGGAAGCGCGGGGGTGGCGAAGCGGACCGCCAGCAGCCCGGCCGTGGACTCGGCCGCGTCCAGCAGGCCGGGCAGACCCGCGCCCACCAGCACGTGATGGACGGCGGTGGGGCGCGGCGGCGCGGCGCCCCCTTCCCCCTCGGCGGATCCCGCCCCCGCCGCCCCCGCCCCCTGCTGGGCGGAGGCCCACGCGGGCGCGAGACCGCAGGCGAGCAGCACCGCCACGGCCACGCCCGCGCGGGGGTGGCGTGGGCGCAGGAGGCGCGAGCGCACGCGGCGTGGGGCTGTGGGGGCCGGACGCCCCTCAGAACTCCGCGGGCGGCGGCTCGGCGCCCCCGCCGGCGTCGGCCCGGCCGCGGTGGTCGAGCACCACCCCCTCCTCCTGATGGAAGGCGATCAGCACCAGGCACCCCGCGAAGACGCTCAGCGAGGGGAAGAAGAGGGCGTTGGTCCCCTCGAGGAAGTGGCCGAAGGGGTCCACCACCGAACGCCACACGGCCAGCATGCTGCCGGCGTTGAGGACCGTCACCACCCAGTCCACGATGCCCCGCTTGAAGCCCACCACGAACGCCCCGGCGATCACCACCTGCGCCAGCCCCAGGATGGGCACCAGCCCCGGATGGCTCAGCATCCCGCCGTAGAAGCGGTTCGACACGCCGATGGCGTGGTCCGGGGCCACAACCTTGTCCAGACCCCACCAGAAGACCAGCAGTCCGATGGAGAGCCGCAGGAGAAACAGGGACCAGCGCTTCATGTGCGCCTCCGGGCGTTTGTGGGCGGTTGTGGGACGATGGGAAGGCCCCTACCCTACGGAATGGCCGCCCCCCCCCGCAAGGATCCGTCCGGAGAGTCCTTCGCCGACTTTCGCGACTCCTTCTCGTACGGCGCGCGCACCGACCTCTCCTTCAAGTTCCTCAAGCACCTTCCCGAGGCGGAGGCCGCCGAGCTGCTGCGCGCGCTGCTCGACGCGCTCGGCGACGCCTACGACACGGGCGACGTGGACCCGCTGGTGCGCCTCGCCTACCGGGCGCAGGTCAGCGCCTACACCCACGACGGCGCGCGCTGGCGCTATGAGGACGCGCCCTTCACCCCGCTCGGCAGACCCCTGGCCGAGAGCCGGGTCCTGCTCCTCACCACCAGCGGCCACTTCGTGGAAGGGGACGACCCCGAGCCCTTCGGGGTGAGCGGGATGACGCAGGAGGAGGCGGTGCGCCGGATCGGGGACTTCCTGCGCGAGGCCCCGCTCCTCTCGTCCATCCCCCGGGACACCGACGCGGGGCGGCTGCGGGTGCGCCACGGGGGCTACGACGTGCGCTCCGTCCGCCGCGACCCCAACGTGGCCCTCCCCCGGGACCGCCTGGTCGAGGCGGAGGCCGCGGGGCGCATCGGCTCGCTCGCGCCCGAGATCCTCTCCTTCCCCGGGTGCACGGCCCAGGGCCACCTGAAGCGCGTCCTCCCCGAGTGGGTGGAGCGCGTGCGCGGGGCCGACGTGGACCTCGCGCTGCTGGTGCCGGTCTGACCCGTCTGCCACGTGTCCGTGGGGCACGTCGCGCGGGGCTTCGAGGCGGCCGGCATCCCGACGGTCTCGGTCATGGTGCGCGCCTTCCGCCACCTGGCGGAGGGGATGAAGGTCCCGCGCACGGTGATCACGCACCACCCGATGGGCCGCCCCATGGGCGCCGCCGGCGACGCGGAGCGGCAGCGCGCGGTGCTGGAGGACGCGCTCCGCCTGGCCGAGACGGCGACGGCCGGGGGCGCGCTGCGGGAGC
>JAVVFC010000061.1:0-15723 GCA_032250975.1 Longimicrobiales bacterium
CTCAACGGGCCCTGCCTGGCCCGCATGCTCGGGTTGCCCGGAGACCCTCTGGAGGACCGGGCCGACGGCGTGGTTCCGGCCACCGGGCCCTCCGGGGTCAGGGGGATCTCCACCGAACTCCTGGAGGAGGAGGGGGCTCCGGTCCGCTGGAAGGGGCCGGCCTCCGACCGGTTCATCTGGCAGGGCGCCGCGGAGGCGGGGGTCCTCCGCGAGTTTCTCGCCGACGTGGTGTGGGGCGAGCTGGACTACCTCCTGGTGGACGTGCCCCCCGGCACCGACAAGATCGGGCGCTTCCTGGACCTGGTCCCCCGGCCGGACCAGGTTCTCCTGGTCACGATCCCCTCGCCGGCGGCCGAGGCGGTGGTGGCCCGGTCGGCCACCTTCCTGGTCGAGACCGGCGTGGAGTCGGTCGGGGTGGTGCGCAACATGTCCGGGTACGCGCCGCCCGACGGCGGCGTGACGCTCCCCCTCTTCTCCGGAGACGAGGGGGACGCCCCGGTGGCGGGTCCCGAGATGGAGGTCTGGGCCCGGATCCCCTTCGCCCCGCGCCTCGGCCAGCTCACCGACCGGGGCCGCGCCCCGGGAGCCGGGCTGGAGGGCCCGGTGGGCCGGGCCTTCGGCGCCCTGGCCGAGCGGGTGGAGCGGGGGCCCGGAGGGCGGCGGAGGGAGGCGCCATGAAGTTCCTCTGCCTGACGTGTGACGAGGCGATGGCCTTCGCCGAGCGTCAACTCCCCGGCGACGGGACGCTCACCGCCGTCTTCACCTGCCCGGGGTGCGGCCGCGAGGTGGCGATGCTCACCAACCCGATGGAGACCCAGCTCGTCTCCTCGCTGGGGGTGGAGATCGGGGGCCGCACCGTGCCGGCCCAGCCCTTCGAGCAGACCCGCACCGGGCTGGACGAGGGCCGGGACGACGCCTTCCAGGAGCCGCCCGGGACGCCCCTGCGCGTCACCTGGTCCGACGGTGCCGTGGAGCGGCTGGGGCGCGTGCCCAGCTTCGTCCGGGGCATGGTGAAGCGCATCTACACCGACTACGCCCGGGAGCGGGGGATCGAGACCGTCACCGTGGAGGTCATGGACACGGCCCGCTCCGACCTCGGCCTCGAAGGGATGTAGGCGTGCTGCGGGCCACCGGCGTGGGCTACGGCTACGGCCCGGCGGAAGAGGAGGCGGTGGAGGCGGCCGAGCTGGAGGTGGCGCCCGGCGAGGTGGTCGCGGTGCTCGGGCCCAACGGCGCCGGAAAGAGCACCCTCCTCCGCCTCCTGGACGGCCAGCTCGAGCCCCGTCGCGGCACGGTGCGGCGTCCGCCTCCCCGCACCCCCGACGGCCTCCTGGCTTACGGGTGGGCGGGGGAGGACGCCCCCCACTTCGAGCACCTCTCGGGACGGGAGAACGCCCGGTTCTTCGCCCGGGCGGCGGGGCTGGATCGGGCGGCCGCGGACACCGCGGTGCAGACTCTGCTGGACCGTCTGGCTCTGGCCCCCGAGGCGGGGCGCCCCGTCTCGGCGTACTCCTTCGGGGCCCGCCGCAAGCTGGCGCTGGTGGCGGCGCTGGCCCACCGCCCCCCCGTCCTCCTCCTGGACGAGCCCACCGTGGGGCTGGACGCCGACGCCCGTGCCGCCCTCGCCCGCCTCCTGCGGAAGCGGTCCGCCGCGGGTGCGGCCGTGGTCCTGGCCAGCCACGACACCCCCTTCGTGGAGGAGGTGGCCGACCGGGTGGTCTTCATGGTGCGCGGGCGCACCCGGGGGGGCGGCCGCCCCCGGGATCTGATCCGGGAGCTGGGCGAGGGGGCGCGGATCGTGGTCACCCTGCGGGCGCCGCCGGAGCTCCCCTCCGACTTCCACGGCCCGGGGTGGAGGGTGGTGGAGCCCGGCAATCCGCTGGTGGTGAGGGCGGAGGCGGGCGAGCGGGCCCTCCCCGACCTCTGCCGGGCGCTGGTGTCAGCGGGCGCCCGGATCCGCGAGATCTCGGTGCGCCCGCCGGATCTGGACGAGGCCTTCCGCCGCGCGGTGGGCGAGACGCTTCCCGGCAGAGACGGCGCCGGTGCGGACGAGGAGGAGGGGTGAGCGCGCTCGTCTGGAGCACCGAGTGGCGCACGGCGCTGGCGCGGCGGCGCCTCTTCGCCCTCAATGTGGGGGTGCCCCTCCTCCTGGTGGCGCCCATCGCGCTCTCGGCGGCCCCGGCGGTCCACGCGGCGGCGGTCTACGCGGTCCTCTTCGTCATCCACCCCACCTTCGGCTCGGCCGTCCCCCTGGTCCGCGACGCCGAGGAGGGGATGGTGGCCCGGGTGCTCCGGGCCGGTGTGAGGCCCGCCACCTATCTCCTGCAGCGCGCCGCGGCGGCGACTCTCCTGGACACCCTCCAGCTCCTCCCCGCCGTGGCGGTGGCGTGGTGGGGGCTGGGCGCCGACGGCGGGGCCCTCCTCCCGCTCCTGGCCGGCCTCCTCCTGACGCTCTGGACGGCCAACCTGGTGGGGGTCCTGGTGGCCGCCGCGGCCCGCTCGGTGGCCGAGTCGGCGCTCTTCGCCGCGGTGGCCGCCCTCCTCCTTCTCCACGCCTCGGGCGTCTTCCGGACCGGCGCGCCCCACTCGCCCGCCGCCCGTGTGGAGGCGGCGGCTCCCTTCCGGGCCCTCCACGAGGCGCTGCTGGCGTCCGGGGGCACGCTTCCGGCGTTCGGGATCGGCGCCTCGCTGGCGTGGGCCGCGGTCCTGGCCGGCGTCATCGTCCTCGTGGCTCGGCGCCTCGGCGCCGCGCTCGCCGGCGTCCCGCTCCGCCGCTGAAGGGGCGCTGAAGGCGCGACAGGCGCTTCGTGGGAGAAGAACCGTACCCATTTGACAAGGTCCGCCGGCGCCGAATATACTCGCCCGGTCCATTTACTGATTCCGGTTATCTCTGGATACGGTGGGTGGACATCCTCGACATCGTTCGCCTCTTCGGAGGTGGGCGGCGCCCGGGGACTGAACGCGTCAACAACCGGCCGGATGGGTGACCACCCGGCTTTTTCTACACAGGGGTGAGGCACCCTCCATGCGAGGGCGACCCCCACCCTGCCAGACGCAACAGTTCCAGCATGTTGCCTGCTCATCTGAACGGGACCTGCGCTGGCCCGGGTCCCGTACGTGCAGGGCGGCATGCCACGCACCCGAGCGCGGGCGATGTCGATGTATCGAGAGATCCTGGTTCCGGTAGACAATTCCGATCCCTCTCTCTGGTCGGTCCGGCGGGCCATCGAGCTCGCCGGTCGCTCCGACGGTCGAATCACCGGAAACCACGTCTACGCGGCCCGGCTCCACGACATCCGCTTCCGGCAGCTCGAGACGGGTCTCCCGGCTCAGTTCCAGACGCCGGACGAGATCCGGCGGCAGCGGAAGGTCCACGACAAGCTCATCGAGAAGGGCCTCCAGCTCATCTCGGACTCCTTCCTGGACCAGACCGAGAAGGCGTGCCGCGAGGCCGGCGTTCCCCTGGTCCGCCAGCTCCTGGAGGGGATCAACTACGAGGAGGTCATCCGGGAGGCCAACCGGGGAGCGGGACGCCTGCCCAGCCTCATCGGCTTCGATCCCAACATCGCCGACAAGTACGACGGGGGTGAGCACGTCCGGGGCGACGTCCGCCTGGGCGAGGACGGCCGCATCGTGGCCGAGGACGAGTCCCAGGACGAGAAGGAGGCGGGGAGCAGCGGGCGCGCCTACGACCTCCTGGTCATGGGCGCCCACGGCATCGGGCGGCAGGAGTACTCCCAGCTCGGCGGCATGGTGAGCCGGGTCCTCCGCAAGGTCGAGAAGGACACCCTCGTCGTCCGCAACGACCGGCCCCTGAAGGGCGGGAAGTGGATGGTGTGCGTCGACGGCTCGGCCTACAGCTACCGGGCGCTGCGGCTGGCCCTGGAGATGGCCGACGAGTTCGGCGCCGGCCTCTACATCTGCTCGGCCTTCGACGTGGAGTACCACCACGTCGTCTTCGGAAACATCAAGGACGTCCTCTCGGCGCAGGCCTCGAAGGTCTTCAAGTTCGAGGAGCAGGAGGAGCTCCACAACAACATCATCGACAAGGGCCTCCTCAAGCTCTGCAAGGCCAACCTGAAGCGCGCGGAGGTCCTGGCCGGGGAGTTCCCCGACGTCTCGATCGAGACCCAGATCCTGGTGGGGAAGCCCTTCGACTGCATCCTCCGGTGGGTAGAGGAGGTGGACCCGTCCCTGCTGGTGCTCGCCCGCCACGGCAGCCACCGCATCGACGGCACCGAGATGGGCTCGCAGGCGGAGAACCTGGTCCGGCTGGCCGGAACCAATGTGCTCCTGGTGGGCACCGAGGGCGTCCTCCCCGAGGAGATCCCCTGGATCGAGGAGGACGGAGAGACAGGGCTCGAATGGGCGCCCCACGCGGAGGTGCGCATCCTGCGCGTTCCCCCCTTCGCCCTGGGCATCGCCCGGAACTCGGTCGAGGAGTTCGTCCTGGACAACTACGGTGCCGGGGCGAACGGCACCTACGCCGGGGAGGGATCCGGAGAGGGCCGGAACGGGGATCGTGCCGGGAGCAGGACGAACGGCGCTCCGGTCCCGCCCCTGGGCACCAACGGCCTTCCCCTGGTCACCAACGAACGCCTCGACGAAGCCATCAGAAAGCTCCTCCCCACCCACATGCAGCTCATCATGGGGATCGGCACGGCCGAGGAGCTGGCCCTGGCCGAGGTGAAGGCCCGGGAGGCGATGAAGCGCACCCATGTGGAGGGGAGTGACGCGGATCCGGTTCCCGAGGTCCCCACCATCTCCACCACCTGTCCCTACACCGGCCACACCCAGGAGCGGGAGCGGCTGGAGTCGGATCCCGTCATCTGGACCGAGGAGGCCTTCCAGCGGCTCGGCAACGTGCCGCTCATCGCCCGCCCCCTGGCGCGCAACACGGTGGAGCGCTTCGCCCGGGAGAACGACTTCTGGCGCATCACCACCACGGTCATGGACGAGAACAAGGAGGCGATGATCGCGGCCGACGAGTTCGACATGGACACCATGCTGGTCATGTTCCGCGAGCTCCAGTCCAAACAGCTCAGGGCCACCGCCGAAGGGGTGGACGGACTCACCCCCGAGATGCGGAAGTTCATCGAGGAGGCGAAGGCCAACGGGGTCACCCGCTGCCCGGTGCGCGACGTGGCCGAGCGGGCCGGCGACTGTCCGGTGGACCTCACGACGGTGACACCCGAGGACGCCCGGGCCGCGGTGGAAGCCTTCATGAGCAGTGAGGAAGGGGAGGATAAGGAGTGACGACCGCCGGGGCACCCGTCCCCCATGTGGTGGCCTGGAACCTCACCCGCCGCTGCAACCTGGCCTGCTCCCACTGCTACATCTCCGCCGGCTCGTGGCACGGGGGTGAGGGCGAGCTGGACACCGCCGCGTGCCGACGGATCCTGGACGACGTCCTGGAGGTCAACCCGGCGCCCCTCCTCATCCTGAGCGGGGGGGAGCCGCTGGTGCGCGACGACCTGGAGGAGCTGGCGGCCCACGCCTCCGACGCCGGCGCCACGGTGGTGGTGGGCACCAACGGCATCGGCCTGACCGACGCCCGCATCGACTCCCTCAGGGAGGCGGGGGTCCAGGGCGTGGCGGTGAGCGTCGACTCCCTCCGCCCCGAGTACCACGACCGCTTCCGCCACGGCGGCGGAGCCCTCCGGGACACCCTGGCCGCCGTGGACCGCCTCGTGGAGCACGAGCTGGACCTCGTGATCCAGAGCACCCTCACCCGGGGGAACCGCCACGAGGTGAACGAGCTGGCCGCCTGGGCCGCCGGACGCGGCGCCGTCTCCTTCAACCTCTACTTCCTGGTGCCCACCGGGCGGGGGGAGCGGATGGACGGCCTCGCCCCCGGGGAGAACGAGGCGGTGCTGGAGGAGATGGTGGCGCTGGAGCGCCGGTACCGGGGGCGCATGATGATCCGCTCCAAGTGCCAGCCCCAGCTCATGCGCCACATCTTCCAGGCCGACGACGCTTCGCCGCTCCTCAACTACAGGACCCGCTGCCCGTGCGGGGTGCACTACTGCCGCATCACTCCCGAGGGGAAGCTCACCCCCTGCCCCTACCTGCCGGCGGTGGCCGGCGACCTGACCCGCGAGTCCTTCCGCCAGGTGTGGGAGAAGGCCCCCCTCTTCCAGCAGCTCCGGCACGGTGAGCTGGGCGGGCGCTGCGGTCGGTGCGAGTACCGGGAGGTGTGCGGGGGGTGTCGGGCCCGGGCCTGGGCCCAGTCGGGCGATCTCCTGGGCCCCGACGACTCCTGCGCCTGGGAGCCCACCGGCGACCGCCCCGTGGTGCGGCCCCGGGGCGAGGTCTTCTACGGCGACCGGGCCGAGCCCGAGCTGGCCTGGACCGACGGAGCGCGGGCCCGGCTGGAGCGAATTCCCAGCTTCGTGCGCGGCGTGGTCACGAGCCGGGTGGAGAGCTTCGCCCGGGAGCGCGGCTATGCGGCCGTCGACCTGGAGGTCATGGCCGAGGTGCGCCGCGCGCTCCCCGTGGACTTCTCGAAGCGGCTCCCCTTCTTCCTGCGGGGTGACGCCCCCCCCGACGACCCGGGAGCCGGGGAGGCCCACGATGCGTAGCCTCCTCCTGGCGGGGGCGCTGGGCGCCGTCCTGGCCGAACCCGCGCTCGCCCAGGAGGCGGCCCGCCAGTACGGCGACTTCCCGGTCATCGGGAGCCGCACCGCGGTCTGGGTGGCGGCCCAGCTCCACCTCTTCTTCGCCGCCTTCGTCCTGGGGGTGCCGATGTTCGCCGTGGTGGCCGAAGCGATCGGCATGTACAACGGCGAGAAGCGATTCGACAAGCTGGCCAAGGAGTTCACCCGCCTCCTCCTGGTCTCCTACTCGGCCACCGCCATCTGGGGCGCGGTCCTGGTCTTCGCCCTCGTCACCCTCTATCCGGGAGTCTGGAACTACCTGGCCACGGTCTTCGACGTCTCCATGTGGGTCTATGTGGGGATCTTCTTCTTCGAGTCGGCCACCCTCTACCTCTATTACTACGGGTGGGAGCTGTGGGAGGAGGGGCGGGCCAAGTGGTTCCACTGGGGGCTGGGGATCCTCCTGAACATCTGGGGGACGACGGTGATGTTCATCGCCAACGCCTGGCTCACCTACATGATGAGCCCGCCGGCGGAGGTCACCCCGGACACCGCCCCGGCCATGGTCCAGTTCTGGAGCGCCTTCGCCAACGCCACCTGGATGCCGATCAACATCCACCGGCTCATCGCCAATGTGGTCTTCGGCGGGGCGATCGTGGGGGGGTACGCGGGCTACCGCTTCCTCATGGCCCGCACCGACGAGGAGCGCGCCCACTACGACTGGATGGGCTACATCGGGAACTTCGTGGCCATCAGCGCGCTCATCGTCCTCCCCTTCGCCGGCTACTGGCTGGGCCGCGAGATCTACGAGTTCAACCAGCAGATGGGGATCACGATGATGGGGGGCTTCATGAGCTGGCTCTGGATCGTCCAGGCCTTCCTCATCGGCGTCCTCTTCCTGGCGGGCAACTACTACCTCTGGGTGGGGATGGGACGGATCCCGGGGGCCGAGCGCTTCACGCCGTACACCAAGTACATGCTGGTCGTCCTGGTCCTGGGCGTCATCGTCTGGGCCACGCCGCACTCCATGATCGCCAGCCGGGACGAGATCAGCGCGATGGGCGGACAGTTCCACCCCTTTCTGGGGGTGCTGGGCGTGATGAGCGCCAAGAACACGGCGGTGAACTTCATGATCCTCACCACCTTCCTCTCCTTCCTCCTCTACCGGAGGGCCAACAAGGAGCCGGTGGTGGGCTGGGCGCGCCGGGGCACGCTCATCCAGGGAGCCCTCTTCACCATCGCCGCGCTCGTGGTGCTCTTCTACGGCATCTACGGCTACTTCGTCCCCTCGATCGTCCGCATCGGCTTCTCCGTCTACCAGGTGCTGGCGGTGCTCTTCACCATCGTGGCCGTGGTGGTCATCGACATCGCCCTGCTCCGGGGCGCCACCTCCCGGGGCGAGATCCGGTGGGGACAGATGCCGCCGCGCTCCCAGTACGCCCTCTTCATCCTGGCCGTGACCTTCACCTGGCTCATGGGGCTGATGGGCTTCGCCCGGAGCGGGATCCGGCAGCACTGGCACATCTTCGAGGTCATGCGCGACACCAGCGCGGGGGCGGCGACGCCGGCGCTGGGCTACGCCTCGGTGGTGATCTCGGTGTGCGTCCTGATCTTCCTGGCCATGGTGGCCTTCATCTTCTGGGTGGGCGGGCTGGCCGAGAAGCCCATCATCACCGGCGCGGCGTCCGGGCCCGGGCCCCGCGCGAGCGTCCAGCCGGCCGCGGGGGACTGAGCCATGTTCGTCCAGAATCTCAAGATCGTCCTCGTGGTGCTGGGCACCCTCGGCCTCTACACCTGGGTGGCCAACGCCATTCCCCAGGTGCAGTCGGAGGTGCCCGCCGAGCTCTCCCTGGGCGCCGACGTGACCCCCGCCGAGCTGGTGAGCGCCGGCGAGGAGCTCTTCGCCGGGGCCGGCGCGTGCAACACCTGCCACGGGCTGGAGGACCGGGCGCCGGACCTCCTGGCCGACTACCAGGGGGAGGGGCCCATCGGCCGGCGCTGCGCCACCCGGGTTGAAGGCGAGGACTGCAAGACCTATCTGCACCGGTCCCTGGTGGAGCCGGCGGCGTATCTGGTGGAGCCCTTCGCGCCCATCATGCCCGACCAGAGCATCTACCTCTCCGACAACCAGATCTGGGCCCTGGTGGCCTACCTCCAGGACCAGGGCGGCGCGGTGACGGTGAGCGCCGCCGATCTGGGCTCAAGCGGAGCCGGGGAAGCGGGCGGGCCGGCCCCCGCGGCGGCCGGCGCAGCCGCCGGACCGGCCAGCGAAGCCACCGATCCGGGCCGTCTCATGCAGGACAACCTCTGCTTCGGGTGCCACACCCTGGGGGATCAGGGCGTGCAGGTGGGGCCGCCCCTGGATGGAATCGGCTCCCGGCTGGACCCCGAGGAGATCCGCCGCTCCATCCTGGAGCCCAACGCCGAGATCGCCGAAGGATACGAGGCCCTGGCGGGAGCCATGCCGCCCACCTTCGGAAACATGCTGACGGCCGGGCAGCTCGAGACCCTCGTCCGGTTCCTGGCGAGCCAGAGGTAGGAGGCCACCCATGCGCCATCTCCAGACCCCCTTCCGGCAGGCGCTGGCCGTCCTCGTGCTGGCCTGGCTCCTCATCGACTTCGGGATTCCCCACATCCCGCCCCTCTTCGGCGTGGCCAGTGCTCCGGTCCCCGACACCGTGGTCGTCCAGTACCTCCTCACCGTCCTGGCGGGGCTCCTCCTCTGGGTGAGCGACAACGACGAGCGGTGGAACGAGTTCAAGCGACCCATCCGCGACGTGCTGGTGAATCCGGACCGGAAGCGGGCCCGGTGGGCGCTCCTGATCGCCGTGCCGCTGCTCGTGGCCTTCGTCACCTGGAACCAGGTGAAGCCCGAGGTCACGGCGCCGCCCAGCTTCCGGTCCGTGCACCCGGCGCCTCCCGGCGCCATCACCTTTCGGGGCGAGCCGATGCAGATCACCGGGCTCGAGAACCCCCTCCGGGAAGAGGGCTCGCTGGAGGAGCACTACGAAGCGGGCAAGGCGATCTACTACCGCAACTGCCTGGCGTGCCACGGCGACGCCCTGGACGGGCGGGGCCACTACGCCCACGCCTTCAACCCGGCGCCCCTCAGCTTCCGCGACCAGGGCACCATCGCCCAGCTCGCCGAGAGCTTCGTCTTCTGGCGCATCGCCAAGGGGGGGCCGGGGCTCCCCAGCGAGGGTACGCCCTGGAACTCGGCCATGCCCGCCTGGGAGGAGATCCTCACCGAGGACGAGATCTGGTCGGTCATCATCTTCCTCTACGAGCAGACGGGGTACGAGCCCCGGACCTGGGAGGAAGCGAGCGTGGAGGAGGGGCACTGATGGCCGCGCTGATGCCCGCGCTGCTGGCCGCGCCGCTGGCCGCGCCGCTGACGGTCGCCGTGCTCCTCCTTCTCCCCGCCGGGGCGGTGGCCCAGGGGGTGGACGGTGCGGCGCTCTACGACCAGTGGTGCGCGGGCTGCCACGGCGTGGAGGGTGACGGCCAGGGGCCCGCCGCGAACACCATGCTCCCCCGGCCCCGGGACTTCACCGTGGGTCTCTACCAGATCCGCACCACCGGCACCGGGGAGCTCCCGACCGACGAGGACATCCTCCGCGTCATCGACGAGGGGATGCCCGGCACCGCCATGCCCGGCTGGGAAGAGGTCCTCACCCGGGCCGAGCGGAACGCGCTCGTGGACTACCTCAAGAGCTTCAGCCGCTTCTTCGCCACCTCGCCCGAGCCCGAGCCGCTGGAGTTCGGCGGCGCGCCCCGGGCCACCGACGAGCGCGTGGCACGGGGGCGGGAGGTCTACGACATCATCGACTGCGGGCGCTGCCACGGCGTCGAGGGGCGCGGCGACGGGCCCTCGGCGCCCACGCTGGAGAACGACGCGGGCTACCCCACCATCGCCGCCGACCTCACCGAGGCCTGGCGCTTCAACGGAGGGGGAAGTGTGGAGGAGATCTACCGGCGCCTGCGGAGCGGGCTGGACGGCACCCCCATGCCCTCCTTCTCGGACCTGGTGGAGGCCGGGGTCATCGAGGCCGACGACCTCTGGAACCTGGCCCACTACATCCGGAGCCTCTCGCCCGCCGGCGAGGAGCCCCGGGTGCGCGAGGTGATCACGGCCGGGTGGGTCGGCGACGAACCGCTTCCCACCGCCCCCGACGACCCCCGCTGGGACGAGGCGGACCGCTTCTGGGTCCCCCTGGCCGGACAGATCATGGTGCCGCCGCGGTGGTTCAACCCCCGGGTGGACGGCCTCTGGGTCCAGGGGCTCCATGACGGCGAGGAGGTGGCGCTGCGGGTGAGCTGGTCCGACCCCTCGCGGAGCCCCGACCCCTCCTGGGAGGAGTGGGTGGAGAAGGTGCTGACCACCATGACGAGCGCCGACGCGGGCTCGGCCACCGGCCCCGGCCCGGGGGACCGGCTCACGGTCCAGTTCCCCCAGCAGGCCTCCGAAGGGATGCAGCGACCCTTCTTCCTCCAGGGAGACGGCCGACGCCCGGCCTACCTCTGGAGCTGGACGAGCTGGGTGGACGGGCCGGTGGAGTCGATCGCCAGAGGGCTGGGCACCGACCAGCCCCAGCCGCCCGACCAGCAGGATGTGACGGTGGGCGCGGTCCACGAGGCCGGCCAGTGGCACGTCCTCTTCCGCCGGGCCCTCTCCACCGAAAGCAGCGAGGACCCGCCCTTCGCGGTGGGGACCGCCATCCCCATGGCCTTCCAGGCCTGGGACGGCGACAACGGGGAGGAGGGAGCCCAGGGCTCGGTGAGCACCTGGTACTTCCTCTCCCTGCAGCAGCCCACCCCCGTGGTGGCGTACGGGGCGCCCGCCCTGGCGTTGTTCCTGGCCTTCGGGCTGGGACTCGTCGTGGTGCGGCGCGCCCAGAGGAAACAGCATGCCTGATATCGACAGTCATCGGCTCTCCGGCTCCGCCGGAAGCCATCCGTTCGCACGAGGAGGAAAGATGTTTGCCAGATCGATTCCCGTTCGACGTCTGACCCTGATGCTCGCCACCGCCTTCCTCGCCGCCGGATGTGGCGGAGGAGACGATGCGGGTGATGCCGGTGCCGCGGGAGGCGGCGATCAGCCCGCCGAGTCGTCCGTCGACCCGGCCACCGCCGGGAGCCTCGCGGGCACGGTGAGCTTCACGGGCACGCCGCCCGCCCCCCGGCCCATCGACATGGACGAAGAGCCCGTATGCGCCGAGAAGTACACCGAGCCCCCCACCACCCAGACGGTGCTGGTGGGCGACGGCGGAGGGCTGGGCAACGTCTTCGTCTACATCCGGGAGGGGCTGACCGGGCACACCTTCCCCACCCCCGAGCCCGCGGTCATCGACCAGGACGGGTGCCGGTACCGGCCCCACGTCATGGGCCTCCAGGTGGGGCAGACGATGAGGATCCGGAACAGCGACGGCCTCCTCCACAACATCAACAGCTCTCCCACCGAGAACCGGCCCTTCAATGTGAGCCAGCCGGTGGAGATGGACACGGACCGTGAGTTCCGGGTGCCCGAGGTCATGATCCCCCTCCGGTGCGACGTGCACGGGTGGATGTCGGCGTACGTGGGCGTCCTGGACCATCCCTACCATTCGGTCACGGACACCGACGGCTCCTTCGCCCTGGAGACCCTGCCGCCGGGCGACTACGTGGTGGAAGCGTGGCACGAGGTGTACGGCGTGCTGAGTCAGGAGGTGACGGTGGCCACGGGCGAGACGCTGGAGATCTCCTTCGAGTTCAGCCAGGAGATGGCCGGCAATCCGGTGCCGATGGCCGACCCGTGGATCGTGCCGCATTCGGCGCACGGACTTCGGTAAGGGGGAACCAATGGAACATCTGAGCTGGCTGCTCCCCGAGAGCTTCTCGACCTTCGGGCAGGAGATCGATCGCCTGTACTACGTCATCCTCTGGATCACGGGGATCGTCTTCGTGCTCACCGAGGGCCTCCTGGTCCTCTTCCTCTTCCGGTATCGGCACAGGGAAGGCGGGAAGGCGGAGCACTCCCACGGGAACACCACCCTGGAGATGCTCTGGACGGCGGGGACGGCGGTGCTCGTCCTCGGCCTGGCCGTGGCCAGCACCAGCGTCTGGCATCATGTGAAGCGGAACGTCCCCGAGGGCGCCCTGGAGGTCATCGTCACGGCCAAGCAGTTCGAGTGGACCGTGACCTACCCCGGAGCCGATGGTCTCGTGGGAACCGACGACGACTTCAACCAGCGCAACACGCTGAACGCGCCCACCGCCCGGCCCATCCTCATCCATCTCCGGTCCGAGGACGTCATCCACTCCTTCTTCATTCCCGAGATGCGGGTGAAGCAGGACGCCCTCCCGGGCAGGAGCATCCGTGTGTGGTTCGAAGCCACGGAGCCGGGCGAGTACGTCATCGGGTGCGCGGAGCTCTGCGGGCTGGGCCACTACCGAATGCAGGGCAGGCTGACCGTCCACGCCACCGACGCCTACCAGGACTGGCTCGAGGGCGCAATGGCGGAGGCGGCCCAATGATCCGGCAGGCGCGGCGATTCACCAGAAAGCCCACGGGGGTGTCCCGATGAGCACGACCGAAGCAGTGGTTCAGACACACCTGGATGAGCACGGGGACCACGGACACGAGCAGTCCTTCCTCCGGAAATACATCTTCTCCACCGACCACAAGACGATCGCGAAGCAGTTCCTCTTCATGAGCCTCTTCTTCCTCCTCGTGGGGGGGATCCTGGCCACCATGATGCGGTGGCAGCTCGGCTTCCCGAGCCAGCCCATGCCCGGCGCCGGGGGCTTTCCCGACACGATGGCGCCCGGCGGAATCATCCTTCCCGAGTTCTACAACTCGCTGGTCACGATGCACGGCACCATCATGATCTTCTTCGCCATCATGCCGCTGCTGGTGGGGCTCTTCGGGAACCTCCTCATCCCGCTCCAGATCGGGGCGCCGGACATGGCCTTCCCCCGGCTGAACATGGCTTCGTTCTGGCTGGCGGTTCCGGCCGGCCTCCTCATGCTGGCCAGCTTCTTCGTGGAGGGCGGGGCCGCGGGCGCCGGGTGGACCTCGTACGCGCCCCTCAGCGCGTCGGGCGAATGGACCGGCGTCTACCTGGGACAGCAGCTCTGGCTGCTGAGCCTCACCATCCTGGGGTTCTCGTCGCTGGCGGGCGCGGTGAACTACATCACCACCGTCATCTCCCTGCGGGCCCCGGGGATGACCTGGTTCCGCCTCCCGCTCACCACCTGGGCGCTCTTCATCACCGCCATCCTGGTCCTCCTGGCCATCCCCATCCTGACCGGGGCGCTCATCATGCTCCTCTTCGACCAGACGATCGGGACCGGCTTCTTCCGGCCCGAGGTCGGGGGTGAGCCGATCCTCTGGCAGCACCTCTTCTGGTTCTTCGGGCATCCGGAGGTCTACATCCTCATCCTCCCGGCCATGGGGATCACCTCCGACGTGCTGGCCAACCGGGCGCGCAAGCCGATCTTCGGCTACCACGCCATGGTTCTGGCGATCATCTCCATCGGCTTCCTGGGGTGGATCGTGTGGGGCCACCACATGTTCCAGAGCGGGATGAATCCGCTGCTGGGGACCTCGTTCATGATCTCCACCATGGCCATCGCCGTCCCTTCGGCCATCAAGACCTTCAACTGGCTGGGGACCCTCCATCGGGGGGACATCCACTTCGACACCCCCATGCTCCACGCCCTGGCCTTCGTCTCGATGTTCATCATCGGGGGGCTGTCGGGGATCTTCATGGCCAACACCCCCGTCGACATCTACATCCACGACACCTACTTCATCGTGGCGCACATTCACTACGTGCTCTTCGGCGGGAGCCTCTTCGCCATCTTCGCCGGGATCACCTTCTGGTTCCCCAAGATGTTCGGCCGGATGATGCACGAGGGGGTGGGGAAGGTGCACTTCTTCCTCACCTTCATCCTCTACAACCTGGTCTTCTTCCCCATGCACAACCTGGGGCTCGAGGGGATGATGCGCCGGATCTACGATCCCAACGAGTACGAGTATCTGCAGCCGCTCCAGCCCCTGAACACCTTCATCTCGGTGGCGGTCTTCTGTCTCATCACGGTGCAGGTGCTCTTCGCCGGCAACTTCATCTGGAGCATCTTCCGCGGCAGGAAGGCGGGCTCGAATCCGTGGAAGAGCAACACCCTGGAGTGGTCGGTGCCCTCGCCGCCGCCCCACGGCAACTTCGACGGGATGCCCACGGTCTACCGCGGGCCCTACGAGTACAGCCACCCCGACGCCGCCGACGACCACTGGCCCCAGCACCTGCCACCGCCCCGGGGAGGCGCCTCCGAGCCCCACCCCGCGCCGGCCCCGAGCCTCGCGCCCGAAGGAGTTGCACCATGAGCATCGCCTCCGCCACCGAGCGCCTCCCCATGCCGGGGATGAAGGTCTACAACCTCAAGCTGGGGATGTGGGTCTTCCTCCTCTCGGAGATCATGTTCTTCACCGGCCTCATCGGGTCGTACATCATCCTCCGCTTCGCCCATCCGGAGCACTTCGCCGAACCGGGGGTGGTCCTCAACGTTCCGCTGACGGCCTTCAACACCTTCGTCCTCATCTGCTCCAGCGTGACGATGGTCAAGGCGTTCGCGGCCGTCGAGCAGGGGGACCAGAAGGGACTCCGGCGCTGGCTCCTGGCCACCATCGTCCTGGGCACCTTCTTCGTCGGGGTCCAGGCGGTGGAGTACAGCGTGCTCTGGAGCGAGGGCTTCGTGCCCATCGCCGAACAGTACCACGCTGTGGGCCGCGGCGCCGCCCACGCCGGGGAAGCGGCCACCGCCGCCGTCCTGGGCGGGCCGCTCTACGGTGCCACCTTCTACGCCATGACCGGCTTCCACGGCGCCCATGTGAGCATCGGGGTGCTCTGCCTCATCTTCGTCTACCTGCGCGCCCGGAAGGGGGCGTACTCGGCCGGAAGCGTGGGCGGGGTGGAGATCATGGGGCTCTACTGGCATTTCGTGGATCTGGTCTGGATTATCCTCTTCACCATCGTGTATCTCATCTAGGAGGCCGCCATGTCGGAAGACGCGATGTCCGAAGACGCGCACAAGCACCCGCCGTACATGCTGGTCTGGGGGATCCTCTTCGCCCTGACCGTGGGCGAAG
>JAVVFC010000062.1:0-14909 GCA_032250975.1 Longimicrobiales bacterium
CTCGCCCTTGCGAACCCCGGGGATCCCCCCGGCGGGCATCCGGTGCGGCGCAGCGGGCGCAGCCGGCCTCACCGCGCCCACCGCGCGCCGCACCGCATAGCGAGCCCCCGAACGCCAGATCCCCCCAGCGGGCGAGCGGCCCGCCGGGGGGATCCCCGGGGTTCGGAGGGTGGGGGCCGAAGCCCCGACCCCTACTGCACCGCGTTGATCATGTCGAAGATGGGCAGGTACATGGCCACGATCATGCCGCCCACGATCACCCCCAGAAACACGATCATGACCGGCTCGAGGGCCGAGAGCAGGGCCTCGACGGCAGCGTCCACCTCTTCGTCGTAGAAGTCGGCGATCTTGGAGAGCATGTCGTCCAGCCCGCCGGTCTGCTCGCCGACGTTGATCATCTGCACCACCATGGGCGGAAAGACGCCGGACTCCTTGAGGGGGCCGGAGATGGTCTCACCCCCGGCGATGGAGGCGCGCGACCCCATGACGGCGTCGTGGATGACGCGGTTGCCGGAGGTCTTGGCGGTGATCTCGAGCCCCTCCAGGATGGCGACGCCGGAGGCCACCAGGGTGCCGAGGGTGCGTGTGAAGCGCGCCACGGCCGCCTTGCGCTGCAGGTCCCCCAGGATGGGGAGCGCCAGCAGGATGCGGTCGATCGCCAGACGGCCGCCGTCGGTCTGGTAGGTCTGCCGGATCGCGAACGCCGCCGCGACGATGCCCGCGGCCACCGCCCACCAGTACGCCTGCAGGAACTGCGACATGCCGATGACGATGCGGGTGGGGAGTGGGAGCGGAATCCCCGCCGAGTCGAACATCTGCTGGAAGGTGGGGATCACGAAGATGAGCAGGATGGCGACCGCGGCTCCGGCCACTCCGAAGATCACGGCCGGGTAGATCATGGCGCCCTTGATCTTCCGCACCAGCGCGTCGTTCTTCTCCAGGAAGGTGGCCAGCCGCAACAGGATGGTGTCCAGGATACCGCCCGCTTCCCCCGCCGCGACCATGTTCACGTACAGGTCGGTGAAGATGCGCGGGTGCTTGCCCATCGCGTCCGCCAGCGTGTTCCCCGACTCCACGTCGTAGAGCACGCTCTGGATCACCTTGCGCAGCGCGTCGTTCTCGGTCTGCTCCGCCAGGATGTCCAGGGACTGCACCAGCGGCAGTCCGGCGTTGATCATGGTGGCGAACTGCCGGGTGAAGATGACGATGTCGCGCGTGCCCACCCCGGTGCCGATCTGCAGGCTGATCTGGCGCGGCTTCTCGCGCACCGATACCGGGATGAGCTTCTGGCGCTGGAGGTACTGGAGCACCTCCTCCTTGGTCTTGACGTCGATCTCGCCGGACTGGATGTCGCCCCCGCCGGCGGGGCGCGCGCTGTAGAGGTAGGCTGGCATGGCGGTCCTCAGCTGGAGGGCACGGGCTCACCCACGGCCCGCAGGAGTTCCTGCGGGTCGGGCGAACGCTTGAGCGCCTCCTCCAGGGTGACGTCCCCCTTCAGGTAGAGGGACTGGAGGGAATCGTTGAGCGTCTGCATGCCGTGCTTCTTGCCGGCCTGCATGAGCGAGTAGATCTGGTGGATCTTCTCATCCCGGATGACGGCCCGGATCGCGGGGGTGCAGATCATGACCTCGGACGCCACCACCCGCCCCTTCCCCTTCGCACGGGGGAGCAGGGTCTGCGTGACGACGCCCTCGAGCACGAAGGCGAGCTGGGCGCGGACCTGGGCCTGCTGGTGCGAGGGAAATGCGTCGATGATGCGGTTCACGGACTCGGCGGCCGAGTTGGTGTGCAGCGTGGCCAGCACCAGGTGTCCGGTCTCGGCGATGGTGAGGGCCGCGGAGATGGTCTCCAGGTCGCGCATCTCCCCGATGAGCAGGACGTCGGGGTCCTGCCGGAGCGCGTACTTGAGCGCTGCGGTGAACGACTTGGTGTCCGCGCCCACCTCACGCTGGTTCACCACGCACAACTGATGGCGATGGATGAATTCGATGGGGTCCTCGACCGTGATGATGTGACCCCGCCGCTCCTTGTTGATCTTGTCGACCATGGCGGCCAGCGTCGTGGACTTCCCCGACCCGGTGGGTCCCGTGACCAGCACCAGCCCGCGCGGGCGCTCCGCCAGCCGGTTGAGGATCGCGGGGAGGCCCAGCTTCTCGACCGAGTGGATCTCGTAGGGGATCTGCCGCACGGCCATGGCCACGCATCCGCGCTGCTTGTAGACGTTCCCGCGGAAGCGGGAGAGGTTCTGGACGCCGAAGGAGAAGTCGAGTTCGTCCTCGACCTCGAACCGCTTCTTCTGGTTCTCGGTGAGGATCGAATAGGCGAGGCCGAGGGTGTCCTTGGGCGCCAGCACCTTGGGGTACTGGCTGGCGAGGAGGTCCCCGTCCACTCGCAGCTTGGGCCGCTCGCCGACCGTGAGGTGCAGGTCGGAGGCGCCGCGCTGGATCATCTCCTGCAGGAGCAGGCGCAGGCTCAGCTCGGGCACCTTCTGACCCGCCTGCGCGCCCGCCGCCCCGGCTCCCGCCGGTGTACCCTGGGTCCCCTGTGCTGGCCGTTCCATCATCGCGTCCGTCCCTGGTGTCCGTGGTGGCGCATCATTCCGACTCGGCGATCGCCGAGGTCTCCTTCACCACTTCGTCCAGCGTGGTGATGCCCCGCTCGACCTTCTTGATCCCGTCCATGCGCAGGGTGAGCATGCCTTCCCGGAGCGCGATGTCACGGAGTTCGTCCGTGCTCGCCTCCCGCATGATGGCCTTGCGGAGCGCCGGTGACATGGCCATGACCTCGTAGAGCCCCTGCCGCCCCCTGTAGCCGGTATCGCCGCACTCCTCGCACCCCTCGCCCTTGTAGAAGGTCTGGGCGGTGGCCCAATCCATCGGAATCTTCGCGGAACGCAGATACTCGTCGGTGTAGTGGGTCTCCACCTTGCACTTGGTGCAGATGCGGCGCACCAGTCGCTGGGCGGTAAGCAGATTGAGCGCCGAGGCCACGTTGAAGGGCTCCAGACCCATGTCGATCAGTCGGGTCACGGTGGAGGGGCAGTCGTTGGTGTGCAGCGTGGAGAGCACCAGGTGGCCGGTGAGCGCCGCCTTGATCGCGATGCCGCCCGTCTCGAGGTCCCGGATCTCCCCCACCATGATGATGTTGGGGTCCTGGCGCAGGAAGGCCCTCAGCGCGGCGGCGAAGGACATGCCGATCTCCGAGCGCACCTGCACCTGATTGATCCCGTGGATGTTGTACTCCACGGGATCCTCGGCCGTCATGATGTTGGTCTCGATGGTGTTGATGCGGGAGAGCGCCGAGTAGAGCGTGGTCGTCTTCCCCGACCCGGTGGGGCCGGTGACCAGCACCATGCCGTACGGCTGGGCGATGGCGTGGAAGAAGTCCTGCTCGGCCTTGGGCTCGAACCCGAACTTGGCCAGGTCGAAGGTCAGGTTGCCCTTGTCCAGGATGCGCAGCACGATCTTCTCGCCGAAGATCACCGGCAGGGTCGAGACCCGGAAGTCCACCACCTTGTTGCGGATGCGCAGCTTGATGCGCCCGTCCTGGGGCACGCGCCGCTCCGCGATGTTCAGGTCCGCGAGGATCTTGAGGCGCGAGGTCAGCGCCGCCTTCATGCGGAAGGGCGGCTTCATGACCTCCAGCAGCGCCCCGTCGATGCGGTAGCGCACCCGCACCTCGCGCTCATAGGGCTCGATGTGGATGTCGGAGGCGCCCTTCATGACCGCGTCGGTGAGCAAGCCGTTGATGAACTTCACCACCGGGGCATTGTTCACCTCGGCGGCCAGCGCGGCCACCGACTCCTCCTCCTCCCGGTCCTCGACGAACTCGAGGTCCTCCTCCTCGATGAGGTCCTCGAGGATGTCGGACATCTGCTGGTCGACCGACTCGTAGTACCGCTCCAGCTGCTTGCGGAGCGTGTACTCCCCGGCCATCACGGCCTCGATGTTCATCTTGGTGACGAACTTGAGGTCGTCGATGGCCGACAGGTCGGTGGGATTGGCCATCGCCACCGTGAGCACCCGTCCCACCCGCCGGAGCGGAATGAGCAGGTGCTTGTGGGCCACGTCGCCCGGGACCAGGCGGAGCACCTTGGAGTCCACCTGGATGCGCGAGAGGTCCACCGCGGGCACGCGGTACTGCTTGGCCAGCACCCGCGTGAGTTCGTCCTCGCCCACCAGGCCCAGCTTCACCAGCGCATAGCCCAGGCGTGTGCCCGAGGCACGCGCCTCCCTCAGCCCCTCCTGCAGCTGCGCCTCGGTGACGAGGCCCTCCTTGAGGAACAGATCCCCGAGGCGGTCCTGCGCGACGCTGATCGCCATGGTGTCGCAGCCCTCGCGGCGTGGGGGGTGACGGGGAGCACCGGAACCCGGAATCCGTCGGCCCCGGGGAACGGTTACGCGGACGTCCGGCGTCCGCAGAATAAACAGATGTATTCCGTTCCATTGTAGGCGGGCCGCGGGGAACGGGTCAAGCATCATGAGACATGAGAATGGAGGGGACGGGCGGGGTCGGCAAAGTCCGGCGCGGCACGAAAGCCCGCTCAGAACCGGAGGTGGGGCCGGATGCGCTCCAGCAGCGCGGGCCCGACTCCCTTGACCGGCAGGAGGTCCTCCGGGGTGCGGAAGTGTCCCGCCTGCTCGCGCTGTGCGACGATCCGTCCCGCCAGCACCGGTCCCACCCCCGGAAGGGCGGTGAGATCCTGCGCGCTGGCCCGGTTCACCCAGATCGGCGTGGGCTCGGCTCCGGCGACCGGGCCCACCCCGAGCGCCGCCCCGGACGTGCCGGCTGCGCCGGCACGCGGGGGCCCCGCGGGCCGACCGCCGGCCGGCGCACCCCCGCGGCCCCCTGGCGACACTGGCACCGGACCCAGCGCCAGGTGGGGCCGGAGGCGCTCCACCGTGCGCGCGCCGATTCCCCGGGCCCGGGTCAGATCCTCCAGGGAGGAGAAGGGGAGTGTGTCCCGGGCTCGCACCAGGTCGCGGGCGGTGCGAGGCCCCACCCCCGGAAGCCGGTCCAGTTCCTCCTCCGAGGCCCGGTTGGGGTCGAGGGTCTCACCCGGCGCCAGCGGGCGCGCCCGGCGCGCCTCGGCCTCCGCTACCCGGGCGGACGAGTCCGCCGACGCCCCGGGGACGCGCGCCGCCCCGGGCAGCGCCGCTGCACCGCCCGGGCGGTGGGCCCACGCCAGCCGTACACCTCCCGTCAGCAGGAGGACGGCAACCAGGTGCACGAAGGCACGTCTTCCCTGCGCGTCCACCCCGGCAAGGTCGCGGAGCGGCGGGGCGGATCCATGGCGCCCCGGGTCGGCGCCCCGGGTCGGCGCCCCGCGTCAGCGCTCCAGGTCAGCCACCTGGGTCAGTCCCCCGGCAGCGGAAAGCCACCCCCGTCCGCGAAGCGCCCCCCCTCGAAGAGGAACTGCCCGAAGAGCGAGAGCTGGAACTGGGTGGACCCCACGCGCCGGCCCACGAAGGAGCGGCGGTCGGTGTAGCCCGCCTGCAGCCCCACCTGGAAGTCCGAGAGGCGGGTGTCCATCGCCAGCGAGAGCGCCCGGTTGAGCTGGTCCACGAAGGCCACGCAATCCTCGCGGGCGCGCGGCACGCGGCACTCCCGCTCGGCGGTGTAGGAGGCGATGACCGAGACCCGGACCGGACCGGGCGTCGGACCCCCCAGTCCGAGCGGCGGAAGGAAGGAGGAGGTGATGCTGAAGCGATGCGTGACCCGGTCGCGTTCGGTGTCGCCCGTGGGGTCCTCCCCGTCCCCGTCCAGCACCGACCCCCGGTACGAGGTCACCAACGTGCCCTGCCAGGCCAGCGTCAGGTCCCAGGGGATCTGCACCTCCTCGTTGCGCCGGGTCTGGAGCCCCTCGCCCAGGAGCGTCTCGCGCTCGCTCCGGACGTAGCCGAGGGAGAGGGCCAGCCGGGTCAGTCCGGGGGCGAGCCGATCGAGGGCGGGCACGTCCGCCAGCCGGGCGCGCAGGTCGGGCCAGGTGCGCGAGAGGATCTCGCGGTCAGCGCGCGCGTCCAGGACCGCGACGTCCGAGCGCGCCCAGGCCGCGTCCAGCGAGGCGCGCGCGCCCCCGATCCCCCACCCCACCCGCCGGCTGAGGCCGTCGGTGAGGGTGGCGGCGGTGTCGCCCTGCAGCAGGCGCAGGCCGGCGGCGTCGTGGACGGCGAACTGAAAGCCGAGACCCGGGTCCACCGCCGCCCGGTTGAAGCGCGAGGTGACACCGTCGGTGACGCTCAGGGTCACGGGACGCAGGATGCGCAGAAGGGTCGGGATGGCGCCCCCCTCCCCGCTGCCGCTCAGTACGCGCGCCACCTGCGCCGGCTCGAGCGCCGCCCGCCACTCCACGGTCCGCTCCACGCGCACGTTCCGCTCCAGCACCAGGGCGGAGTCCGCGCCGGAGGCCGGATCGAGGCGCGTGAACGAGGTGTTCCGCTCCGCTCCGTAGCGGGTGCTCCACCCCACCTCGTGCTGCAGCCAGCTCCAGAAGCGCGGTGCGTATCGCAGGCGTGTGGTGAGCGAGCGGTCCGTCTCCCACCCCAGATCCATCCCCGCCAGCGAGGCCCGCTCGGTCGCCAGCAGCGCCTGTACGCGCGGGTCCGACACCGACTCGTTCGGCCGCAGCAGGTCGCGCAGCGACCGGAAGCGTGCCTCCGCGGTGAGCGACGGGACGGGGCTCAGCACCAGTTCGCCGCTCAGCTCCAGATTCTCGCGCGGAGACTCGGTGGGCGTGACCTCGGCGTCGGCGCTCGTCTCGATGATGCGGGAGAAGCGGAAGAGGTCGTCGTCGCGCCGCCGGTAGACGGTTCCCACCCGGAACCGCTCCGGCGCCCAGCGCAGACGGGCCCCGAGCAGCGACTCCTCCAGCCCGGGCGGGAGCAGCGCCCGCAGGACGGGCTCCAGGAAGCCCGGCACCGGGTCCACTTCGCGCGGCTCCAGGCGGCGGGCGTACCCGACGCGGGCGTCCACCCCCCGGCTCTCCACCCGCGTGGTCACGGTGGCGTTGCGCACGCGGAACAGGCTCACGTTCCCCTCCAGCCCGTCCACCAGCGCCCCCACCCAGGGGTTCGCCGAAGGGGTCACCTTGCGGAAGCCCAGCGAGAGCTGCGTGCGGCGACTGCCCGTCTCGCGCAGATCGCGCAGGCGGTCGGCCCGCACGTCGCTGTTGGTCAGGAAGCGCGGATCCAGGTTGCTGTCGTCCACCACCAGCGAAAGGGGGAGTTCCACCCCCCAGTCGGCGGGCGTGAGCCGCTCCAGCCGGGCGCGCGCGTTCAGCGTGAAGCGCCGGTCGGTCTGGTAGGAGGGCGTCTCGCGCAGCTGCCGGAAGGTGCCCGAGCGGGTGGAGAGCGAGAGATCGGCGTCCAGGAACCCGCCCCCGTCCAGCGTGGCCCGCAGCACGCCGGCCACCCCCGGGTCCCGGTCGCCCCGGGAGAGGCGCAGCTCGTTCACCCAGACTTCGCCCGTGAAGGGCGTCTGGTCCTGGTTCCAGATCCCCAGCGCCAGCTCGCGCACGTTGGCCAGGTCGGGGGCGCGCCCCCGGTCCCGCAGCACCACCGCGTGGGTCGAGTCCGCACTCCACACCATCAGGGGCGGATCCCCGGGGCCGGGCGGGTCGAGCACCAGCAGCTCCTCGGCCCGGCTGCGCAGCTCCAGCAGGACGTCAAAGTCCACCACCACCTCGGGCAGCCAGTCGGCCGTCGCCACCCCTCCGGCCGCCGCCGGGGCGCGCAGCGGACTCCGGTACAGATAGAAGTTCTCCGGATCGGTGCCGATCTTGAAGAAGAAGCTCACCGGACGCTCCGGCGCCCAGTCGCCGCTGCGCGGCACCACCCACAGGCGCGCCTCGCGGTAGGTCAGGAAGTTGCGCGGGCGCTGCGGGAACCGCGTGAACACCTCGCCCCGGTCGCCCGGCTGCAGCGCCTCCACCCGGACGGCGAGCGCGCGCTCGTTGAATTCGATACCCTGTCCACCGACCGCGTTGGTGGGGTCGGAGAGCTCCTCCAGCACGCCGGGGGGCGAAGCGTAGGCGTCCCCTTCCGTGAGACGGGAGACGGGGCCGACTTCGGCCCGGCCCGCGAACGCCGTGGTGTCACCGATGATGCCCGTGAGGACGCCCTCGGCCGAGCGGCGGATCCAGCGGGACCCGACGATGCGCATGCGGGCCAACGTCAGATCCAGATCCCCCTGCGACACCAGCGTCAGGCGGATGTGGCGCACCGCGCGCAGATCCGCCTCCGTCACCGGACCGTTCACCTCCACGCCCGCGCCGCGGATGGGGATGCGGTAGAGGCGGAAGCCGGTGCCGGTCTCGTCCCGGCCCTTCTCCAGGAAGGGCGAGGTTCCGTCCAGCCGCAGCACGTAGCGCAGGGTGCGCTCGGCGGTGTCCAGGTTTCCGTCGCCGTCCAGGTCCTCGCTGTCGTCGCGCCCGTTGCCGCGCGTGCAGTTGGCGCGCGGGTCCCCCAGGCGGTAGATGCGCCCCGGTTCGGCCAGGCACGACTCCCCCCAGACGCCCACCTGGTCCAGGAGGTTGCCCCACACCTGTCCCAGCGCCGGGTCCGCCTCCTGGTCCAGCGTGCCCAGCCCCCACGGCACCCCGTTCTCCTTGGTCCCCGCCGTGAGGCCGTCGTCGTCCACGAAGAGCACGTCCTCGCTCACCGTGCCCAGGTCCACCACCAGCGTGGCCGGGTCGCCCCCCGCCACGTAGAACTCCAGGAACTCGCTGCGGGTCAGGTCCGACCCGGTCGGGTTGAGGACGGTGGTGAGGGTAGCGAAGCGGGGCGCCACCCCGCCCTCCGTGCCCAGACGTACACGCAGCCCCGCCTCGCGCACCTGCGAGCCGGCCACCCGGATCTGGCGGTCGATCTCCTCGCGGGCCAGGAAGCCCTCGTGAATCCCCACGCTGTCGCCCTGCGCGTTCTCGACGATCCAGTTGTGCTGCCACGAGAGGCGCCCGAGCGCCTCGGGGCCCAACCCCGCGGGCAGCACGCCCTCGGCGCCCTCGGTGGAAGCGGGTGCGCTGCCCCGCTGCCACTCCCCCGCGAGCAGCGAGAGCGGGCGTCCATCGGCGGCGTCGAAGTCGTCCAGGAATACGGCGCCACGAGTGTTGGGCGTAGGGAAGGAGACCGCCACCTCGCCGTCCAGAGACACCGAGGAGGAGGATCCCGGGCGCACTCCGGGCAGCCATTCCAGCGCCCGGTCCAGCCACCCGGCCGGGCGTTCGAGGCCACCGGAAAGTCCGGTGAGCAGCACCGCGCCGGGCTCCAGCCCCAGCACCGGCCGGCTCACCAGGGTCTTCTCCTGCTGGTACAGGGCCAGGACGTCCAGCTCTCCACCCGCGCGGGTACCGCTGTGGGCGTTGAGGGCAAAGACCGAGGTGGGGGCGGCCCGGAAGACCTGCTGCTGCTCCCAGCGGGCCCGGATGGCGGCGTCGGGCGCGGTCGCGAAGAGCCCGTCCGGATCGAGCAGCCGCACCAGCCCGGCGTCATAGTCGATCTCGTAGTCCACCCCGGACAGCAGCTGACGCTCGTCCAGGAAGATGCGCTCGCTCTCGGGCAGCACGCCGAGCGCGCCCAGCGAAAAGGTGCTGATGACGCCTTCGCTGCGCACGCGGAAGGGAATGGTGATGCGGAAGAGGCCGCCGTTCAGTCGGTCGAAGGGGTCCTCGGCCGTGTAGATGCGGCCGTTGGCGTCGGGGCCCAGCAGTTCGGACGCGTCCTGCGCGGTCAGACCCACGGACGGGACCGGAGGCGGCTCCAGGAAGGGGCGCAGGGTGGGAAAGACCAGGAAGGTGCCGGGCACCGCCGGGGGATCCTGGAAGAGCTCCGCGCCCGGATTGTAGACGAAGGCCTGGTCCACCTCGTCCAGGGGCGACTCGGCGTCCAGCCCGAAGAGCTGCAGGAAGGTGACGTCGTCGCCCGCCGGGCTCCGCTTGAAGGTGCGCCCGGCACTCAGCTCCCCCAGCGAGATGGTCACCTGCACGGACGCCGCCTCCACGTCCGGTGACGCCGAGACGCGGTACACCTGGCGCATCTCCCGATCCCAGGTGGGGCGCCCCGGCTGATGGTTGGCGTCACTGGCCTTGAGCAGCCGGAGCTCGGGGCGCCCGCCCGCGTTGAAGACCTCCTCAGGGTTGTAGGTGCCGACGGTGTCGCCGACGGCCGTGATGAAGGTCACGGCCAGCATCTCGTCCCGTCGGAGGGGATTGCGCAGCGCCAGCCAGAGTCCGCTGGGGTGCACGAAGTAGTCCTGCCCGGGCACCAGGAAGCGGAACCACCCCGACTCGGTGACGGGCCCGCCCGGGCCCTCCGCCACCGCGTCGGCCTGGATGAAGCCCTCCACCTGCTGGCGGGCGGCGGGGTTGTTGTCGAAGCGGTAGACCTGCACGGGCTGGAAGCCCGGCACCTGGTCCGCGGGCGCCGAACCCGCGTCCAGCGCCAGGATGTCCACGTGGGGGTAGTCGGTGACCTGGACGGGATCCACCAGGAAGAAGAACTGCCCGCGGGCGTAGTCGGCGTCGTCCAGCACCAGGGTGTCGGACTGCACGAAGCGGCGGTCGGCACCCGTCCCGGTCAGCCGGAATTCGCGCGTCGAAACGTCACCCCGCTGCTCGGCCCACGCCGTGCGGAGCTCCACCGGCCCCAGCTGCGCGTCGGCCTGGAAGCCGAAGTTCCCGGCCGGGATCCCTTCGGTCAGGAAGCGCGAGCGCGGGAGGCGGAAGGTGACGTCGCCCACGGCGAGCCGCTGCAGGATGTCGTCTTCCAGGCCCTGGTAGACGAGCGAGATGGTGTTCACCGCGCCGAACTCGCGCAGGCGGTCGTAGTCCACGTCCACCTGCACCCGGTCCAGCACCGTGCCCTGCACCTGGATGGCGAAGTCCATCTCGGGGGAAAGCTGGGGCACGAGCGACGGCTGGCACGACTCCTGGAACTGATCGGTGCAGGGCCGGAAACGGGTCCAGTCCCCTCCCAGCTCGGCCCGTGTGCTCACCCGGACGCCCAGGTCGGCGTACTGCGACACGGCGCTCGCGAGGGCGCCGGCGGCGGCCGCGCTGTCGGCGCCCCGTTGCCGGTCCAGGAACCCCTCCCGGGCGGGCGGCAGGAACGCCACCGGGGCGGGCGGCCCGGCACCCGCCCGCGCGCGCGCCTCCAGAAAGTCAAGCACCGCCATCGTGGTGAAGTCGCGCCGGGGCAGGGACGGATCGCGCACCTCCGGCACCGCGACCCGGCTCACGATCCACGGCAGGCGAGCCCGGAGGTCCGGGACCAGGGAGCGGAAGACCGAGTCCGGGAGAGCCAGGGAAACGGACCGGTACCCCAGCCGGGCGGTGGCGGCGCCGGGGGTACGGCCGGCGCGCAGGTCGAGCAGGCGGGGGCGAGAGAGGTCGTGCACCCAGATCGTGTCGGCGGCCGCGTGACCGGGCGGGGACGCCGACGGCGGCGCGGACGGAGGCGGAGAGGGCGCGGCGGACAACTGGGCGTGGATCCCGAGGGCCACCAGCAGGGGTAGGAGTACGCCCGTCAGCACGGCAGGGCGCCCCCCGGGCCTGGCGGGGTGGCACGGTCTGGCAGCGGGACAGTCGGACGCAAATCGCTTACCCTTCTTCCATGAATATCCTCACCCGGCATCTGATCCGCGCCCATGTGGGGCCGTTCCTCTTCGCGCTCTCGGCCCTCACCGGGCTCCTCTTCCTCAACGCGGTCGCCCGCGAGATGGAGAAGCTGGCCGGGAAGGGGCTCCCCCTGGACGTGCTGGTGGAGTTCCTGCTTCTGTCGCTCCCCCACACAGTGGCGCTGACGCTCCCCATGGCGGTGCTGGTGGCGGTCCTCTACGCCTTCGGCGAGATGACGGCCAACAACGAGGTCACGGCCATGCGGGCCGGCGGCATCTCGCCGGCGCGCATCCTCCGGCCCCTGCTGCTGCTGGGGATGCTGGCGGCCTCCACCATGCTCTACTTCAACGACCAGGTGCTTCCCGAGTCCAACCATCGCCTAAAGAACCTGATGGTGGACATCAATCGCAAGAGCCCCACCCTGGTGCTGCGCGAGCAGGTGGTCAACCGCATCACCACCGGCGACTTCGGGGACGTCTACTTTCTGCGCGCCTCGACCATCGACAACGCCTCGAGCAGCATGGAGGACGTGGTCATCCTGGACCAGAACCGGCCCGGCTTCGGCCGAACCACGCGCGCGGCACGCGGCCGGATGGCCTTCAACCAGGCCCGCACCGACCTATACCTGACGCTGGAGGACGGCGTGATCCTGGAGGCGGACGCCGGGCGTCGGGGCGGCTTCCGCCAGGTCTACTTCGACCGCCAGGTGGTGCCGCTGCGGGGGGTGGGCAACGAGATGCAGCGCCGTCTGACGGGGTTGGACCGCGGATCGCGAGAACTCACCCTGGTCATGCTGGACGAGCGGGTGGCCGCGCGAGAGGAGGGCCTGGCGGCCATGCTGCAGGAGAGCACCGAAAAGAGCGTCACCGCCGTGCGCGCGGTGCTGGGGCTGGGCACCGACTCCACCACCGCGGCGGCCCAGCGCCGGACCGAGGCCGCCGCCCGGGTGCGCAACGCCGGGCGCGGCAGCTACCTGACGCGCGACCACCTGACCCAGCAGGCGGTCTTCGACGCGCGCAACGTGGCGTCGCGGGTCGCCAGCGCCCGCAGCGCCATCAGCGACCTGAAGGTCGAGATCCACAAGAAGTACACGCTGGCCGCCGCCTGCCTGATCTTCGTGCTGGTGGGCGCTCCGCTGGCGACCCGTTTTCCGCGCGGAGGCCTGGGGCTGGTGATCGCCGCCTCGACGGCCATCTTCGCGGTCTACTGGATGGGGCTGATCGGGGGCGAGGACCTGGCGGAGCGCGGCATCGCGCCGCCCTGGCTGGCCATGTGGATCCCCAACCTGATCTTCGGCCTGATCGGCCTCCTGCTCTACCGGGGGATGGGCCACGAGACCTCGACCGGGCGGGGCGGCGGGCTGGACGAGGTCTGGTACCGGTGCGGCGGCATGCTGCGGGCCCTGTTCGGGCGCGGGGGCGGGTCGGCGCGGGCGCGGGAGGCCTAGCCGGTGCGCCTGCTGGACCGCCTGGTGGCGGGGACGTTCCTGCGGCTCTTCCTCCTCTCGATCCTGGCCACGCCTCCGCTCTTCATCCTGGGCGAGCTGACCGAGAACCTGGACGACTACCTGGACGCCCAACTCGCCGCCGGCGCCATCCTCGAAGGATTCCTCTACAAGTTTCCGCAGTTCTTCGTCTGGTCCTTTCCGGTGGCCGGGCTCATCGCGGGCGTGTTTACCGTGCACGGGATGACCACCCACCGCGAGGTGGTGGCCGCCAAGGCGGGCGGCGTCTCGTTCCACCGCCTCTTCCTGCCGATCTTCCTGCTGGGCGCGCTGGTCTCGGGCGCCGGGCTGGGGCTGGCGGATCTCGTGCCCCGGGCCAACCGGCGGGCGGGCGACCTGCTCAACCGCCCGAACGTGTCGCGCGAGTGGCGCTCCGACTTCGCCTACCAGTCCGAGAACGGCTACACCCTGGCGGTGGGCCGCCTGACCCTGGTGGACGCGCGCATGACGCGCCTCATGATCAGCAAGCAGCGCGAGGACGGCGGCCAGATCCACATCGAGGCCGAGGCGGCCGTGTGGGAGCAGGACCGCTGGACGCTGCGCGACGGCACCTATCGCTACATCCCCGCCCCCGGCGATGAGCACACCGCCAGCTTCGACCACATGGTGGTGGTGGGTCTCTCGGAGGCACCCGAGGAACTCATCCAGGAGGCGCGCGACGCCGAGGAGATGACCCGCGCCGAGATCCTGCGCCGGTCGCGGGTGGCGGAGCGGGCCGGGGCCGACACCCACCAGCTGCTGCTCGAGCTGCAGCGCCGCTTCGCCATTCCGGCGGCCTCGCTGGTGATCATCCTCTTCGGCGCGCCGCTGGCGACCAGCTCCAAGCGGGGCGGAGCCGCCTACGGCATCGGCATCGCGCTCGGGTCCACCATCCTCTACCTGCTCCTCCTCAAGGTGTTCGGCGGGCTGGGGGAGAGCGGCGCCATTCCGGTGGTCTGGGCCGCGTGGACGCCCAACGGCCTCTTCGCGCTGGCGGGGCTGGTGCTGCTGGCCCGGGTCAGGACGTAGCGCGGGGGTCCCCTACCCCGCCGCCAGAGCGGGTGCCATCTCTCCGGTCATCACCGCCACAACGGGACCCCGCAGGCGGGCGTCCAGGTCCCGGTCGATGCGCACCGCCAGCGTACCGCCCTCCATGCGCACCTCCACCTCGCCCGCCGGGGTACGGCCGGTGGCCACCGCCGCGGCCGCCACCGCGCAGGCGCTGGTCCCCGACGCGCTGGTGCGCCCCACACCGCGCTCCCACACCAGGGCCCGCACCACGCCGGCCCCCTCCACACGGGCGAGCTGGACGTTGGTCCCGTGCGGAAAGGCGGGGTGCCCCGCCGCCAGCGCGGGACCGATGCGCGCGAGCGCCTCCAGCGTCGGGGGGGCGTCCCACGGCTCGGGGTCCCCCCACACCACGGCGTGCGGGTTCCCCACCGAAGCCCTCACCAGCGAGACGATGTCGTCTCCGGCCCGCATCCGCTCCTCGGCGCCGGCGCGGCACGGGCCCATGTCCGCCACCACGTCGTAGCGTCCGTCCCGCGCCGAAAGCACCTGCAGCTCCACACGGTCGCCGCCCACCTCCACCGGGAAGGAGTCGTCCCCCGCCCGCCCGGTGGCGTGCAGCCAGGAGGCGAGCACGCGCAGGCCGTTCCCGCTCCGCTCGAACTCGCCGCCGTCCGGATTGAACATGCGCAGCCGGAAGGGCGGCCCGGCGGGATCCACCCAGACGATGCCGTCCGCGCCCACGCCGGTGGTGCGGGCGCACACCCGGCGCACGGCCTCGGGGGTGAGCGTCCAGGCGTCGCCCGG
>JAVVFC010000063.1:0-14712 GCA_032250975.1 Longimicrobiales bacterium
GGCCTTGTCCTTCATCTTGTTCTTGACCGACTTCGGCTTCAGGTCGTCGATCCCGTTGGGGCGCACCAGGCAGCAGGCGTAGACCAGCCCGGAAAGTTCGTCGCAGGCGTAGAGGACGCGGTCCAGCTCGCTCTCCGGCTCGACGCCCGTGAACTCCGCGCGGTGCGCCAGGATGGCGTGCAGCACCGGCTCGGGGTATCCGCGTTCGCGGAGCAGCGCCACCGCCGTGAGCGGGTGGTTCTCCGGGTCCTTCTCCCAGTCCAGATCGTGCAGCAGCCCGGCGAGGCCCCAGAGGTCCTCGTCGGCGCCCCGCAGCCGGGCGTAGTGGCGCACGGCCGCCTCCACCGCGCGCATGTGCACCCGGAGCCCCTCGTTTTCCACCCACTCCGCCAGCAGCGCCAGCGCGTCGTCACGGTCGGGCATGCTCCGGCCCCCTACACCCGCGAGGAGGGGCAGAGGTGGCTCAGCACGCACCGCTCGCAGGCGGGCCGGCGCGCGTCGCACACGCGGCGCCCGTGCCAGATGAGCAGGTGGGACAGCATCGTCCAGTCCTCCCGGGGAAAGAGCGGCATGAGGTCGCGCTCCACCTTATCGGGGGCGGTGTGCGCGGTAAAGCCCAGCAGGTGCGCCAGGCGCTTGACGTGCGTGTCCACCACCACGCCCTCGTTGGCGCCGAAGGCGTTGCCCAGGATAACGTTGGCCGTCTTGCGCCCCACGCCGGGCAGGCCGGTCAGCACGTCGAGCGCGTCCGGCACCTCGCCCCCGTGCGCCTCCACCAGCGCGCGCGCGAAGCCCACGATGTTGCGCGCCTTGTTCCGGAAGAACCCGGTGGAGCGGATGATCCCCTCCACCTCCTCCAGCGGCGCGGCGGCCAGCGCACGGGCGTCCGGAAAGCGGCGGAAGAGCTCGGGCGTGACCTGGTTCACCCGCTCGTCGGTGGTCTGGGCGGAGAGGATGGTGGCCACCGCCAGCTCGAAGGCGCCGCCGTGGTCCAGCTCGCAGTGGGCGTCGGGGTACGCCTCCGAAAGCAGCCGGTAGACCTCCGCCGCCCGCTCGCGGCGGGCCTTCTTCGATTCCCGTGGCATGGCGGTTCAGGTCAGGACGAGTCGGCGCGGCCGGAGCGCACCGCCCCCCGGCTCCGGGGGGTCGAGCGGCTCCGCGGCCCCGGGGAAGCGCACCAGGAACCGGTCCAGCCGCGCCGCCAGCTTCAACAGCTCACCGGCGGTCCGCACCTCGTAGAGACCCTCCATCTCCCCGCCCGGGATCTCGCTCTGGAAGTCCTCTCCCCCCTCCCGCATGGTCCCGGTCAGCCACGTGCTCCGCTCCGCCAGGGGGACGCCCGGCATGGGGAGGACCCGGATCCCCCCGCCCTGCGGCTGGAAGTCCACCACACCGAGGACGTGCACCACGTCCCCACGCACCGTCCAGAAGAAGCCGTCCAGGGAAAGCGGCCGCTCCCCGGGGGCCTCCCGCACCCAGAAGAGGTGCTGGGGGAGCTGGACGTAGACCGCCGCGGGCAGCCCCTCCCCGGTGGCCGCGTCGGCGGCCGCTCCCGGGCCCTCGGGACCCGCACCCTCCACCGCCCAGCGGCAGACGGGGGCGCTGGCCAGCAGGTGCTCCGCCCCCGCCCGGCGCAGGTGGAAGGCGTGAAAGAGCAGCACGCCGTGCGTGTGCCCGCCGTCGTCCTCCTCGCCCGGCTCCCGCAGCTCCGCCAGCGCCCGGCGCGTGCGCTCCAGCAGCGTGAACGCGCCGGGATCGTCGCCTCCCTCCCCCCGCGCCTCCACCTCACGGGCGATCTCGTCCAGCACCTCCTCCCGCGACCGGTCGTCGGGGAAGATCCGCAGGTAGGGCGGGGTGCGCAGCGTCCGGTCCTGGATGGGCATGGGTGGGTAGCACCCCACGCGGTCCGTCAGGATCCAGGGGCGGTCGCGGGAGGCGGAGACGCGCCCCGCCGGACCTCCGCCTCCGAGTGCAGCACCCGCGGGCGGGAGGTGGAGAAGAGGCGGCGCGCATCCTCCCACCAGCTCCGGCGGCGCAGCAGCACCAACTCGAACCAGGGGGGCGGATCCTGGATCCCGTACAGCAGCACGAAGTGCACGTCACCCAGCGCCTCCGGACGCGGCAGCCGGTACTCCGCCCCCGCCCAGCGCACCGCGACATCCTCCGCGGCCTCGAAGTCGGCCCCGCTCCAGTCCTGCTCCAGGAAGACCATGTCCTCCACCACGTATACGCCCCGTCCCATGGGCTCGCCGTGCTGGTAGAACCAGGGGTCGAAGTCGAGCCCCTCGCCCCGCTTGAAGGCCTCGTCCATGGCGTAGTCCACCCCCCCCAGCGAGTCCTCGCCCGCCAGCCACTCCAGGTGGTGCTTGATCTCGTGCTGCACCGTCTCGTGGATCTCGGCCTCCCAGTCGAAGTCGGGGTCACGGCGGGCGAGCGCGCGGAAGGAGCCCCAGTAGAGGATCACCCGCGAACGGGTGGTCTCCGCGCTCACGTAGTCGGAGTGGTACGACTCGGTGTCGCACAGGCCCAGGGTGTAGATCCCGGGCAGGCTCGGGTGCGGCTCGGCGCGCCGCTCGATCACCAGCCCGTCGATCCCCTCGCGGTACGCCTCGGGGACCGCCTCGAAGGCGGCTTCCGCCACGACGGTGAAGGTCTTCAGGTCCATGGCGGTCCGGCCGCGCACTCGCCGCCCTCAGGGCGCGTGGAAGTCCTCTTCGGGCGACACACGGTCGCGCGCCCGCGCGGTGGGCCGGGTCACCTCGTGCGCCTCGACCGCAGCCGCCATGCGCCGGTTCAGCGCCAGCAGGACCGTCAGCACGATGGCCCACTGGATCAGCACCGAGCCCACGTTGTAGGGCGAGAAGAGCGTCCAGGTCGCGCGCAGGTCCCCGCCGCGGGCGCCCCAGAGCCACCAGACCATCAGCACCACCGCCTGCACCGCCACCAGTCGGATGGCCCAGTCCCACCACGCCCCGATGCGCACGTCCGAGTGGGCGTGGTTGATGAAGGTCTCGCGCCACTCCGTCACCCCGTAGCGGAGCACGGCGAAGGCGAAGAAGAAGCCCGAGAGCATGAGCCCCACTCCCCAGACCCAGTCCTGGTTGGCGAAGACGTCCATGTTGAGCGCCGACGGGACGCCGAAGAGCAGCCCGGCGATCCCCACCAGCGCCACCGCCTTGCCGCGGGCGAGGCCCAGGTCCATGAGGACGCGGGACGCCAACTCCACCATGGCCACCAGCGACGTCCAGGCCGCGAAGGCCAGCGCCAGGAAGAAGAGCGCCATGAAGAACTGCCCGGCCGGAATCTGGGCGAAGAGCTGCGGGATCCAGATGAAGGTGAGCCCCTCGTTCCCCGCACCCACGATGGTCCCCGCCGCGTCGGGCATGACGCTGAAGACCGTGCACAGCACCATGATGCCGGCCAGCAGCGACATGGAGTTGTTGCCGAAGCCGATCACGAAGGCGTTGAGCGCGGTGTCCTCGCGCGAGCGCATGTAGATGGCATAGGTCAGCACCAGCCCCCAGCCCGCGCCCGTGTCCCAGGCGTTCTGGGTGAGCGCCTGCAGCCAGATCTCGTGGTTGGCCAGCTCCGAGAAATCGGGGGTGAACAGGAACGCCAGCCCCTGCGACGCACCCGGCAGGGTCAGCGCCTTGACGGCCAGGACCACCACCAGGATGAGGAGCGACGGGATGAGCACGCGCGCCGCCGTCTCGATCCCCTTCACGCCGAAGGCGACCACGAAGACCGCCATTCCCACCGCCAGGGTGTGCGTCACCAGCGCGCCCGGCGATCCCGCGAACGACTCCCAGAAGGCGCCCGGCACCGCGGTGGGGATCTCGCGCGTCACCGTGGCCCAGAAGAAGCGCAGCGTCCACCCCATCACCACCGAGTAGTAGAACATGATGGCGGTGGCGGTGAACGCCACCCAGGCGCCCATCCACGCGAACTTCGGGCCCAGCGTCTTGAGGAAGGCGCCCACCGGCCCCCGTCGCGTCCCCTTCCCCAGCGCGAACTCCAGAATCAGGAGCGGCACCGACCAGAGCAGCAGGAAGACCACCCAGGCCACCAGGAACGATCCGCCCCCGTTGGTCGCGGCGATGCGCGGAAAGCGCCAGATGTTGCCGGTGCCCACCGCCATCCCGAGCATGGCGAGGAGCATCCCCCAGCGGGAACTGAAGACCTGAGAGCGGGTGGGCACGCGGCGCTACCTCCGTGGGAGTCCCGGGGGGTGGGGTGGAGCGGGCGCCAAGATAGACCCCTCCCTCAGCGCTTGGCCAGAATCGAGAAGAAGAGCCGTCCGTCGTTGTTGGAGGTTGCGCCCCGGTCCTTGGCCAGCGAATCGTACTTGTCGATGAGCGAAACCTTGAACGAGATCGAACCGTTGAGCGCGAAGGTCAGCGCCGTTTCCACGTCCACCGTGTAGTCCCCACCCACGTCCTGGAAGGCCGGCTGGTAGAACGTCACCAGCGAGTACTCCGCCCGCCCTTCGATGAAGGTGTGGCTGAAGCGCGCCCGGTTCGACCACCGGGCCAGCGTATTCGACTCGTCGGGCTCCCCCTCGGGCACGCGCGGGTCGGTGAACTCCGCCAGCAGCGCCACCGAGACGTCGAAGCGCGTGCGGTCGTTGCGCACCAGGAAGTAGCGCGTTCCGCCGCCCCCCGAGAGGCGCAGATCCACCTGCCGCTTCAGGCTCCCCTCGCCGGTGACGAACAGGAACGGCGACCAGCGCCCCGCCTGGTGGTCCAGTTCGCCCCCCAGCGTCCAGTCCCGCTTGTTGACGAAGGTGTTGCCGTCGTCGTCCTCGGACTGGCCGTAGTCGAAGCCGCCCGTGAGCCCGAGCTCCAGCTGGTCGGTCTTGCGGGTGTAGGCCGAGCGGAAGAGGATCGCGGTCTGGCTGGCCGCGCCGAAGAAGACCGACGCCCCCACCTCGCCCTCCAGCGACCAGGGCTTTTCCTCCTGTGCGAGGAGCCGGGGCGGGGAGATCGCAACGAGCAGCACGCCCGCGAGGAGCGGCAGGAGACGGAGATGGAGGCGGTACCGGGTCACGGAGCAGGCCACGGGCTCGGGGGCACGGAGTTGGACAACGGAGAGAAAGGTATCTTCACCCCCGGGAACCGTGAACCCGGGATGGGTGAACCCGGAGGGCGTGAACCCGGGACAGGGTCCCGGGGGGCGGCGGCGGCCCGGGAGTCCCCGGGGGCGGATCCAGAGGAGGGTTGACAGGGCCGACTGTCCGGGGACTTGTGGGGGACTTGTGAAGGGTACCCTTCGGGCCGTCCGCCGGGGCGCACTCGAGGTGCACCCGGACACGGTCGGAACGTCGTGGTGCATGGACTGAGGAACGCGTAGCCATGAGACGCAGGTCGATCGTTTCTGCCTGTCTCCTGGTGTGGGGTGCGTCCGGCTGCGGCACGGAACGCCCGATTGCCGGATCGGACGCGGTGGAGGGTGCCGAGGGGTGTCCGCTGGTTCCCGACCTGGACAGCCTTCCGGTGGCGTCCGTGGCGTTGGAGTTCGAGATCGGTACGGTAGACGGGGACTCTGTCTCGACCTTCGGTCGGATCACCGACGTGGCCTTGCTTTCGGATGGGAGTCTGGCGGTAGCGGATGGCATGCGAAGGCAGATTCTCAGGATCGGCCCAACAGGCGAGCTTCTCAATCGGATCGGCCGACCAGGGGATGGGCCAGGCGAGTACCGCTATCCGTGGGCAATCGAGGCTCTGGCCGACGACCGGGTGGCCGTGTTTGATCCCGTACTCTGGCGGATCAGCACATTCGCTATGGATGGCACGCTTGTCGGGGAGGATTTTCCTGACCCGGAGCCCGAGTTCGGCCAGAATCCGGAGGTGCGATTCGACGCCCGGGGCCGCCTGTTCAATCTCAGCTTCTCAAGCTATCAGGAGTCCCTGATCGAAGACGTTGGAGGCCGGAGAGGGCTCGGTCGAGGAACGGTTTCCGTCAACCGGTGGGATGCCGTAGAGCGTACCTGGCTCCGGTACGTCGACACGCCGGGGCCCGAGGTCTACCTGGACCTGGAGAGTGGCACCATCGTCGATGTCCTGGGCTCGAAGAAGACCGTCTGGGACGTGGATGCCGAGGGTCAGGTCGTCTTCGTCGACAACCAGGGCCTGACCGTTCAGCGGGTCAGGGATGCGGGTCTGGGGCCCACCTGTCTGGGGAGCCGGAGCACGGTGGTCGAGCGGCTGGGCCCCGAGGCTGAGAAGAGCTATTACGGAGCAGCGGACCTGTCCCCGGAAACCCCGTCCGACCTGGTGCGTCAGACTCGTGCTACCCGTCGGAATATCCCGCTGCCGAGCACGCTTCCCACCGCAGACCTGATCGTAGTCGACACGGAAGGCCACATCTGGATCCGGCTGGCTCCACCTTACCCTCGTCCTACCAGGGCCCGGTGGCTTCGGCTGCCCGCGCGCGACGCCGCACCCGTGACAGCCGAACCGCCGATCTACTTCCGCCCTGAGGTCATCGATCCGCCTCGTTGGATCGGATCCGATCGGGGTGCATTCGACATCCCGGTCATCCGGGGTTTCGTGGTGAGCGACCCGGAGCGGGTCGCGCTGCGCGCCCCCGCCGCTATCGGGCCAGGCGGTCCCGGATCCACTGCGCGACGCCCTCGAGCGGCACCCGCTCCTGCGCAAGCGAATCACGGTCACGGATGGTGACGGTTCCGGCCTCGGCGGTCTCGCCGTCCACGGTCACGCACCAGGGGGTTCCGGCCTCGTCCTGGCGGCGGTAGCGGCGCCCGATGGAGCCGGCCGCGTCGTAGAAGGACGGGATCGCGGCCCGGCGCAGCTCCTGGTGCAGGCGGGTGGCGATCTCGGGCAGGCCATCCTTCTTGACCAGCGGAAAGACCGCCGCCTTGAGGGGCGCGAGCGCGGGGTGGAGGCCCAGCACCACCCGCTCCTCCGTCTCCCCCGCCACCGCCTCCTCCCGGTAGGCGTCCGCCAGCACCACGAGCAGCGTCCGATCCACCCCCATGGAGGTCTCGATCACCCACGGGATGAACCGCTTGTTGGTGGCGGGATCGATGTACTCCATGCGCTTGCCGGAGTACTCCTGGTGGCGCGAGAGGTCGAAGTCGGTGCGGTTGTGGATCCCCTCGAACTCCTTCCAGCCGAAGGGGAATTCGTACTCGATGTCGTAGGCGCGCTTGGCGTAGTGCGCCAGTTCGTCCGGGCCGTGCTCGTGGAAGCGCAGCTTGTCCGGGTTCAGCCCCAGCCCGCGGTGGAACGCCATGCGGGCCGCCTTCCAGTGCTCGAACCACGCCTCGTCCGTGCCCGGCTCGACGAAGAACTGCATCTCGGCCTGCTCGAACTCGCGCGTGCGGAAGATGAAGTTTCCGGGGGTGATCTCGTTGCGGAACGCCTTGCCGATCTGGGCGATCCCGAAGGGGACCTTCTGACGCGAGGCGGTCACCACGTTCTGGAAGTTCACGAAGATCCCCTGCGCCGTTTCGGGGCGCAGGTAGATGGTGCTGGCGCTGTCCTCGGCCGGACCCATGAAGGTGCGGAACATGAGGTTGAACTGACGGGCCTCGCCGAAGGCCGCACGCGTGCCGCAGGACGGGCACTGTCCGCCCTCCACCTCCGGCAGGTCGGCCCGGAAGCGGCGGTGGCAGTTGGAGCACTCCACCAGCGGGTCGGTGAAGCCCTCCACGTGGCCCGAGGCCTCCCAGGTGCGCGGGTGCATGAGGATGGCGGCGTCCAGCCCCTCGACGTCGTCCCGCATGTGGACCATCTCGCGCCACCACAGGTCCCGGATGTTGCGCTTGAGCTCCACCCCCAGCGGGCCGTAGTCCCACACGGAGCCGGTTCCGCCGTAGATCTCGGAGGACTGGAATACGTATCCGCGCCGCTTGCTGAGCGACACGAGCTTGTCCATGAGGTCGGTGCTGGCCATGGAGTGCGCCGGGGTGGGGGCGAAGAGGGGGCGAGCGAGCCGGGTGGAGGGCCCCTCGGGGTCCAAAGGTACCCGGCCCCCGGGCACCCCATCAATGGCCCACGGCCGCCCGCACCCTCATGGCCCGGACCCGGGGCTCCGGAGGGGGATCCCTCCCCGGACCCGGGGGTAGGGGTGCGGGTAGTCGGGGTGCGCCCGCCGGATGGCGGCGCGCATCGGACCGGCCCCGCGGCCGGTGCCCCCCGGGATCCGCTCCACGCCGAACCCCAGCCAGCATGCTGACCTTCACCGACAAGGCCCGAGAGATGGTGCGGGCGTTCATGGACCAGAGCGAAGGAGAGCTCTCCTTCCTCCGCATCGCCGCGCACGGAAGCCCCATGGCGCCCCAGTTCGACCTCACCCTGGTGAGCGAGGCCGAGCGGGAGTCGTCCGAGGTGGAGGTGGAACTGGACGGATTCACGGTGCTGATTCCAGAGGAGTCGCTGGACCGGCTGCGGGACGCCACGGTGGACTTCGTGGAACGGGTGAACGAGAGCGGGTTCGAGGTCCGGCCGGCCGCCGCGGCCGCGCCCGCGTTCGGCGGCAAGCCCACGGGTCCGCTCGCGGATCGGGTGCGGGACGTGCTCGACACCCAGGTCAACCCGGCCATCGCCTCGCACGGCGGCGCCATCTCGCTGGTGGACGTGCAGGATTCGGAGATCTACCTGGAGATGTCCGGCGGATGCCAGGGGTGTGCCATGTCGCGCCTCACCCTGCGCCAGGGCGTGGAGCGCATGCTGCGCCAGGCGATCCCCGAGCTGACCGCCGTGCACGACGTGACCGACCACGCCTCGGGCGTCAACCCGTACTTCCAGGCCTGAGGGCCCGGCTGGTCCCGGGCGGGTCGTCCGCAGCGGGGCCCCACGGACGCGTCAGGGCACCGGGACGTCCAGCAGGCGGGCCCGGTGGGCCTGCAGCAGCCCGGAGGTCGTGACCGTCTCCAGAAAGCCGAGTCGGTCGAGCGCACCCGTCACCGCTCCCACCCGCGACCAGAGGACGTCTCCCAGCTCGGGGGTGGCGGGCACCGCCTCCAGAACCGGATCGCGCGACAGCCCTCCGGCGGCCCGGTCGGACTCGATGCGGTCCTCGTTCTCCAGCAGGAAGCCATGCAGCTCCAGCGACGCGGAGGCGACGGACGCCAGCAGCCCGTGCGCGCGCGCGCGCGCCTCCGCCGCGGCGCCCCACCCGGCCAGCGCGCGCGCCAGCAGGCGAGTCCGCTCCTCTCCCGTCAGCTCCAGCGCTTCGACTCCCGCCCGCAGCGCGCCCCGGAACGCGCGGTCCTCCGCCGGCACAGCGGCGCGCGCGAAGGCCAGCACCGCCTCCCAGTAGCCGGCGACGTCGCGGTAGGAACTGGCGGAGGCCAGGTAGGCCCCCGTCAGCCAGTCGCGGTTGGGGGCCGCCGGAAGGGCCGCGAACTCGGGCAGCGTCTCCAGCGCGTCCAGGGCGTTTGCGCGCGCCTCCCCCACCAGCGCCGGCAGGCGCCCGGCCAGGGCGTCGGGCAGCGTCGGGAGCGCCGTCTGGCCCGATTCGTCTCCACCGCCCCATCCCTGCAGCCCCGGGATCCGGTCCCGCAGGATCCAGACGCCGGCACCCACCGTCACCGCCACCAGGGCGATGGCCGCAACCCGTCCCGCCCCCGGCGTTCCCGCCCGCCGGAGCTTGCGGGGCGGCGGCGCCCGCCGGGGGCGGCGAGCGTCGTGAACGGGGTCGCCACCCGGGTCGAAGGGGTCGGGACCGGCCTCCTCCTGGTCCTCCGACGCCCCGGATTCGGGCCCGTCCCATGCGGGGGCGTCCGCCCAGTCGGCGGGCCGCTCCTGCCGCATCCAGTCGGGGAGCTGCCCCTCCTCCCCAGGTTCGAGCCGGCTCTGGAAGCGGCTTTCCCGCGGCTCCGGATCGCCGTCGGCGCGCAGGTCGCCGGGGTCCTCCTCCGGGAACCGATCCGGCCCGATCCCCGACGGTCCCGGCCCGGCACCGGCGGCCTCATCCTGATCGGGGCCCTCCTCCCACCAGGGACCCCTCCCGGCCGGGGGGGACGCCGTCGAGCCCCCCGCCTCGAGGTCGTCCTCCGCATCCTCGGAGTCCGCGTCGCCGCCCTCGAGGTCCCCGTCCTCCTCCAGCCCCGGCATGCGGGCGCCGGATTCGAAGCCGGGTGGGGGGCCGGACATCTCGGAGGGCGGGCCGGAAGGAGGCGGCGGCGGCTCCGCGGCGGGCGGCGGCGGCGGCTCCGAGGTAGACGGGGTGTCGAGAGAGGTGGGCTCGACCGTGAAGCCGAGCTCGAAGGCCCCGTCGCTCCCCTCGGCCTCCACCTCCGCTCCCGGCGCCGGCGGGGGCGGCGCGATGAAGCCGCCCGGGTCCAGCTCCTCCAGTTCGCGCCGGAGCATACGGTACACCTCGTGCTCCACGGCCGGGGCCCACTTGCCGGTGTTGGCATCGTGGAAGTGGGTCCGGTCGGTGATGGCCCCCAGCTCGATGCGCAGCCGGAGCGCGTCCACGCTCGGGATGCGCACCTCCTTACCTTGGGAGTCGATGTAGGCGAATTGCATGCTGAGGCCTGGCGTGCCGGTGCCGGTGCGTGGCGGGTTCAGGGCCGGGGAGTGCCGGAGCGGGAGGGCGCCGGGCGCGAACCGTCCCGGCGCCCCCCGGCCGTCATCGCCTCCCGCCCGGAAGGGGCCGGGCGCGATACCGCTCGTAGAGCGCCCGGTGCCGGTTCATGGTGTCCACCTCGCGACCGTCGATGATCAGGTTCAGGATCCGGGTCTGGATGACCAGGGGATCGCCGTCGGTGACGATGAAGTTGGCACGCTTACCCACCTCCAGCGTACCGAGTTCTCCGCCCAGCCCCAGCAGCTCGGCGGCGTTGACCGTGACCGCCCGCAACGCCGCCTCGCGGGGCAGGCCGAATGGCACGGCCTGGGCCGCCTCGTAGGGCAGGGTGCGCGAATCGGAGGAGTTGAAGGTTCCGAAGGCGATCTTGACGCCGGCCTGGTGGAAGCGCCCCGGCAGGGCATACGCCTCGTCGTAGGGGGCGTCTGGTCCCCCGGGCAGGCGCTGGGTCGGGCCCAGGATGACCCCGACGCCCCTCTCGGCCAGGAACCCGGCTTCATCCCCGGCCGCATTGGCGCCGGCGATGATCACCCGCACCCCCTGCTCCTCGGCCCACGTCACCGCGTCCCGCACCTGATCACCGTCGTCCGCCGCGATCAGGAGCGGGAGCGTCCCGTCCAGCACCGGTCCGAGCGCCTCAAGGCGCAGATCCCGGCCCACCGGCCCACCCGCCCAGGAGGCGCGGTAGTTGCGCGCCGCCTCGAACCAGGCGGTGAGCTGCTCGACGCCGTCCTGGTAGCGCCGGGCCAGGTCGGCCGGATTGCCGCCGGCCCCGGGGCCGAAGCCCCCGAAACGCCCGGGTCCACCACGCTTGCGGGGCCACTCCACCACCAGCGCGGCGCCGGGAGCGACCACCATCTCCTCGACGGTCCACCCGTCCAGGTTGAGCAGGGATCCCTGCCCGGCGATCCCGCCCGCCCCGCCCCTCGGCAGGGTCAAGGTATGCGTTACGCCGTTGGCGCGCGCCACCGGGATGTGCTCCGAGGGCGGGTGCACCGCGGTCATGGCGCGCAGGTGCGGGTTGAAGAGGCCCTGCTCCCGCGAGTCGTTGGTGACGTCCACCGCGCCGATCTCGGTGAGCCCCAGCTGCGTGGCGGCGTCGAAGAGCCCGGGATACACGTGCCGGCCCGCCCCGTCGATGACGCTCGCCCCCGCGGGGATGACCGCGTCGGGCCCCACCGCGGTGATGCGTCCGTCCACCGCCACCACGTTCCCGACCACCGGCTCGCCCGCCAGCGTGTGCAGCGTGGCCCCCCGCACCGCCACCGTCTGGGCGCCCGCGGGAAGCGCAAGCAGCAGCGCCAGCAGAAGCGGAATCCCGGCGGGAAGCACCCGGGCCCCTCGCTGTGTCCAGGTCATCGGATCTCCTCCCGGCCGGCCGCCGGCGCGTCGGAATCGGTGACCACGCGCGAGCCCGTGGCCCCCTGGTGCTTGGCCTTGAGCGCCGCCTTCTCCTCCTGGATGGCGCGCTGGCGCTCCCGGTCCAGATCGCGGTCGAAGTAGAGCTTGCCGTCCACGTAGGTCTGCTGCGGGGCGGCGTCGATGGTGAGCGGCGGCCCCGAGAACAGGACCAGGTCGGCATCCTTGCCCACCTCGATGGTCCCCACCCGGTGCGCGATGCCCAGTTGCTCGGCGGCGTTGCGCGTCACCATGGCCAGGGCCCGTTCGTCGTCCATCCCCCCCCACTTCTGGGTCTTGGCCGCCTCCTGGTTCAGGTGGCGCATCTCCTCGCCGGAGTCCGAGTTGATCGTCACCAGCACCCCACGCTCGGTCATGAGCGCCGCGTTGTGGGGGATGGCGTCGTACGCCTCGACCTTGTACGCCCACCAGTCCGAGAAGGTGGAGGCTCCGGCACCGTGAGCGGCGATCTCGTCCGCCACCTTGTAGCCCTCCAGCACGTGCTGGAAGGTCCGGATGGTGACGCCGAACTCCTCGGCCGTCCGGATCAGCTGCAGGATCTCGTCGGAGCGGTAGGAGTGGGCGTGGATGTCCCGTTCGCCGCGCAGGATCTCCGCCACCGCCTCCAGCTTCAGGTCACGGGCGGGTGGAAGCACGTCGTCGTCCCCGCGGGCGCGGGCCGCCTCATAGGTCTCCCAGCGGGCCGTGTACGCCTGCGCGTCCAGAAACGCCTGACGGACCACGTCCTGCACGCCCATGCGGGTGGCGGGGTAGCGGTCCGGGTTGCGGTCCCGCTTGGTGTTCTCGCCCAGGGCGAACTTGATCCCCTCGGGGGCGTCCTCCACCAGCAGTTCATCCGCGTCCGCACCCCAGCGCATCTTGAGAATGGCGTTCTGGCCGCCGATGGGGTTGGCCGATCCGTGCAGCAGGTTGATGGTGGTCACACCGCCCGCCAGCGCGCGGTAGATCCCCACGTCTCCGGGGTCCAGCACGTCCTTCATGCGCACCATGGCGGAGACGTTGACCGAGCCCTCGTTGATGGCGTCGGCGGCGATGTGCGAGTGGGCGTCGATGATGCCCGGGGTCAGGTACATGCCCGTGCCGTCCACCACCCGCGCGCCCTGCGGCACCGCCAACTCCGCGCCACCCACGGCCGCGATCTTCCCGTCCCGGATCACCACGGTGCCGTTCTCAAGGGTCCCCCGCTCGCCCATGGTCACCACGGTCGCCCCCCGGATCACGGTCACGGGGTCGTCCCGGTAGGCCCCCCGGTCCCGAGCCATGGGTACGGTGCCGGGAACCACGTCGTCCCGCGTGGCGGCCCGGCCGCTGCGTCCGCCGCGCGCGCCCGGGGCGTCCTCACCTTCGCCGGCGGCGACGGTCGGGCGGGCGGAGGGCGCGGGGTACAGCACGCCGTCCACAACCGACCAGCGGACCCCGGTGCCCTCCGCGAACAGGTCTCCGTCCGCGATCACCAGGTTGGCGATCTTGCCGGGCTCCACAGACCCGATCCGGTCCTCGACCCCGAAGATCCGTGCCGGCCAGAGAGTCAGGGCGCGCAGCGCGTCCTCGGGCGTGAGCCCGGCGCGGATGGCGACCCGCACCCGCTCCAGCACCTCGTCCGCGGAGTCCAGCGTTCCGCTCGAGAAGCCGAAGGCGACCCCGGCCTCCGACAGGCGCGCGGGCGTGGTGGGCGCCCATTCACGCAGCCGCAGGGTGGCGAGCGGGGTGTCCGTATCCGGGTCCGCCCCGCGCGGTGCCGTCGGCCAGTCGACGTTCACGATGGCCGGCACCCCCGCCCGGGCGAGCACGTCGGCGGCAGCGTACCCCTCCTGGACTCCGTAGACGATGGGGGGAAGCCCCATCACCTCGGTGGTGGCGATGGCGCGCTGGATCTGGTTCCGGTCGTCGGCCGGAAAGAGGATCGGGCGCCGCGTCCGCAGCGCATCGCGGATGGGCTCCAGCGCCCGATCCCACTCGGGACGCGTCTTCCCGCGGGGATCGGCCTCGTACGTCGACCACACCCGGTCGTAATGCTGGCCGTCCAGATAGAGCTGCTTCAGGTAGGCGAAGGAGCCCAGCAGCGCCCCCGGGTACCCAGGGTACCCACGGGCCTGGAGGTTCACGCGGGTGGCGACCCGGTTGCGGACCACCATCTCCCGGCCGCGCGACCCGGCCAGGTTCACCACCGCAGCGTCACCCGGCACGTAGCCGTCCGCGGGTGCGGTGATCGCGGTCGTGAAGCCCGCGCTCCGCCACCGCTCCACCCGGGCGTCGTCCGGGTCGAGCGCATCGGCGGCGCTGACCCAGGTAAAGGTCCCAGGGCGATACTCCGGGCCCCAGGAGTAGGCGTCGGGGTCGATCTCCCCGCCCCCGAATCCGCCCCCACCCCCGAACCCGCCTCCCCCGCCGGGCGACTGTCGCGCAGCCGGCAGGGCCACGCTCGACATGGCGTCCACCAGACCCGGGTAGACGGTCAGGCCCTCGGCGTCGAGCACCCACGCGCCTTCGGGTAGGGCCACCCCTTGGCCCACCGCGCGGATCACACCGTCGGCCACCACCACGGTGGCGCGGGCGAGCGGCGCCCCGGAGACCGGGACCACGCGGGCGTTCGTGATGGCGAAGACGGGCGGGTTCTCCGGGCGGGTCACCTGCGGCTGCGCCGCCGCCAGCGACGGCGTCAGCAGCAGGAGGGCGACTGCGCCGGCCAATCGGGTGGGGGAAGAGGGTCTTGTCATGGCAGGTTCGGGGTCG